>MVQZ01000330.1 GCA_002067565.1 Methanobacterium sp. PtaU1.Bin242
TGAACTGGAAATGTCACTTCTGGAGGGAGACGTGGCATTAGAAGTCGCTGAAGGGATCATCAACTCCGTCAAAGAAGATCTGGTTGGAAGAAAAATCAAACGCAGAAGCGATGTATCTCAGTTCACCAGAGAAGCTCTTAAAAAGGCTATATCAGACATACTGAGTGTGGATAGTCAGGACATAGGGGAATTGATAGCCCAGAAGAAGAAAAAGGGAGAACCCCTTAAAGTCATGTTTGTGGGAATAAACGGTACCGGTAAAACTACCTCCATAGCTAAAGTGGCCACCTACTTCATGAACAAGAATTATAAACCAGTAATCGCAGCCTCCGATACTTTCAGAGCCGGAGCTATTGAACAATTAACCCATCATGCCGATAAGATCGGTGTTAAAGTTATAAAGCATAAAAAAGGTGCTGATCCAGCTGCTGTGGCCTTTGATGCGGTGGAACATGCTAAAGCCCAGGGAAAGGATCTGGTGCTGGTGGACACCGCAGGCAGAATGCAGACCAACATCAACCTGATGGATGAGATGAAAAAGATAAAACGAGTTATCAGCCCGGATCTAATCATATTTGTAGGTGATGCCCTCACGGGGAATGATGCTGTAGAACAAGCCCGTAAATTCGACGATTCTGTGGGTGTGGATGGTATAATCCTGACTAAAGCCGATGCCGATGCTAAAGGCGGAGCAGCACTTTCTATAGGGCATGTTATAAATAAACCCATACTCTTTTTAGGGACAGGACAATCCTATACAGATATCATGGAATTCCATCCAGATTGGATGGTGGAACAAGTGTTTGGGGAATAAATTAATTAAATAATTTAAATTATATTTAAAGTCTTTTATACCTGCTAAACATATAATTCTCTTTTATTTTACCTAAAATTATTTCTATTTAACCCCACCATAAACTGCGCTTATAATATATTTCCACACCACATCCACATCCTTAAATCCCACCTCACGCAGCCAGTCCAGATGATTTATTAAAGGAGATGGATGATCCTCGTCATAGTGGGTGGGTAGCCATTTTTCCTCAATTTCACGTAAAGAAACACTTTCCAGCATGAACTCCTTCCACTGCTCCAGGTTAACTTTTTCCAGATACTGGTTAGATCCCAGAACATTATCCGCATTATAAAAAACTCCACCCTCTTGTAAGGCATCATAAATTCTACGGTAGACTTCTATTTTCTCTTCATCAGTTTCCAGATGGTGCATGGCCAGTGATGAGATCACCAGATCATAGTCACATCCAAACTCAAATTCACGCATATCTGCCACATGATACTCTATAGCATCGTATTTAGATAGTTTATAGCGGGCCATTTCAATCATACTTTCAGCCAGGTCGATGCAGGTTATATTAGCATTCGGAAATCTATTTTTAATCGCCTTTGAAGTATTACCGGTTCCACATCCTAGGTCCAGGACTTTAATGGGTTTAGAGTTCTCAAATGGAATACTGGCAATCAGTGAAGCAATCATCTCCCTATAGTGGGGGATCAATTTCAATATTAGATTATCATATTCCCTTGATTCTTCCTCGAAATGATTTTTTACTTTTTCCACGTTTTATCTCCTAATCCACTCTCTATTGTATATTATAAATTTGTTATAATTATTAAGTTTTAAATCCAAATTATAAAACCAGATAACAAACCTGATGATAAAGGGAAGTTAAAGTTTGATAGCTGCTGGTGGAAAACTGGAATGTAATAAAAAAGATGGTGTAATAGGGGCAGTTATAAAATATCACAATAAAAAATGTGTTTTAACTGCATATCACATCTTAAAGACAGGTAACTGTACTTTAAAGGACATAATCCATTTTAACCACCATTGGGGGCGATTAATTGAAATTATCTGGGATTATGATCTAGCGGTAATTGAAACCAGTGCACCCTTATCACAAATAAAGTTTTCAAAAATAGGAAAACCAGTAATAGGACAGGCATATTCACTTAATGGTGATAAAAAAATCAATTGTAACATAATGACTGTGGGGAAAACCTTTCATTATCTTTCATTTCCTTTTAGCAACCTTCCACTTCCAGGAGACAGCGGATCTCCCATAATCCAGGAAGATCAGGTGGTGGGCATTTTAGTATCTATATTTTTCAATAATGCTACTGGTATAGCAGCCTCCATTGAAAAATTCCGGTTGAACTTTAAAAATAAATAACAGGATTTATAGAATAATAACTGTGATTTATAATGAGTAATGGGATGGAGGGCGAATTAGATCGAAACATATTCGACCTGCCTGATCTAAGGAATCAAATCCATGTTTTTCAGGACCGTGAACATGCAGGATTAACCCTCTCAAAAATGCTTGAAGTTTATAAAGATTCTAATGCGGTGGTTTTTGGAATTCCTGCAGGAGGTGTGCCGGTTGCGGCTCCCATCGCCCGCCAGTTAAAACTGGTCTTGGATGTGGTGGTGGTTAATAAAGTAACCCTGCCCTGGAACACCGAAGCAGGTTACGGGGCAGTATCATTTGAGGGAACTGTCCATTTAAATCAGGATATGCTGTCTGGAATGGGATTAACCTCTGAAGATATCAATGACGGTGTTCAAAAAGCCTCTCGTAAAGTAAAAAGACGTCTTAAAAAATTCAGAAAGGGATTATCTTTCCCTGATGTTAAAGATAGCTCTGTAATTTTAGTGGATGATGGTGTTGCATCTGGTTTCACCATGCTAGTGGCTGTTGAGGCCTTAAAAAATAAGGGTGCAGAAAAAATAATTATCGCAGTACCCACAGCACATTTACAGGCATTAAAAAGAGTATCCTCCAAAGTAGAGCAGATCTACTGTGCAAACCTCCGTGGTGGTTGGGGATTTGCAGTGGCAGATGCATATCAAAACTGGTATGATGTAGATGAGCAGGAAGTAACTGAGATTTTAGATAAATTCAGGTGATTTTTTAGATTATTGGGATGATAGAGATGGATTTTAAATAAATAGTTTTACTCCCCAAACTAATTCTAACATTTTTTGGAAGTATAGTAATATAATTGATGTGGAATTTTTTTCCAATTGATACTAAAGTTTATAAATCCTTTAACTTAATAAGTACAGATGTTAATACAATACTGTTTTAAATATGGAGTTGTCTAGTTTGGTTAGGGGTTTTCCGGGATCTAAATATAACCGCAATAAAATTATAATTATTCTGATTTTTATAGCCCTAATGTCCTTTTTAATCTTCTTATATTTCTATTTGGATGAAACTCAGAACGTGGAATATGGCCAATTTCCCCAGATCACATCCTCTGACCGGATTTTGATTGTCTCACCCCACCCAGATGATGAGTCCCTGGCAAATTCTGGACTGATCAGAGCAGCTTTGAGAGCAAATGCCACTGTTCTGGTAATTATGATGACAAATGGGGATGCTACGCCCATAAATGTTACAGATTATGTTCAAAAGACTAATAGAACAGATTTCAATGGGAGTATAGGTGATTTAAGACATCTTGAAACCATAGAGGCCATGAGTCAACTGGGGCTGAATCAGAGCCGCATCATATTTTTAGGCTATCCTGATGGGGCACTTTCCTATCTTTTTGGAAGCAACTGGGATTATAACAATCTCTATAAAGGATCTAATTCAGCTAATGAGTATGATCATTCTCCTTATAATTTTTCCTATGAATCAAACGCCCCTTACTGTGGAGCAAATGTGGATAAAAATCTAGAACAGATAATAAGGAGTTATAAACCCACCATGATATTATATCCTGATGATGGTGATGAGCACCCTGATCACTGGGCAACCAGTGCTTTTATCAGATACGCTGCAATAAAAACCGGTTATTCTGGACCTACTTATTGTTACCTGGTTCATAAAGGTTCCTGGCCATCACCATTACAGTTCCAACCCCAATCAACTTTAGAAGCTCCTGATGATCTTCTCCAGCTGGATGCAAACTGGTTAATGCTTAACATAACTCAGGATGACGAAAACAAAAAAGAAAAGGCCATAAACTCCCATGCAACCCAAATATCTCTTATGAAGAACTATTTATTGTCCTTCGTCAGAACTGATGAAATTTTTGCCAACTATCCTGTTATTTTGATACAGCAGGTGACAAACAATCCTGATTTCAGTGATGGAATGCCTTTATCATCATTCAATGATTTGAAATATGATTCAAAAACAAGTTTATTATTACCTTCCACTGATCTGGCAGGTGCGGGATTTGTTTATGATGATAATAATGCTTATCTACTTCTAAAAACATCTGGTAACATAAATCCAAATCTCGTTTATGATTTACATCTGCGTGTGTATAATGGGACAGATTTTAAAAGGATAGATTTAAAAGTTAAGGACGGAAATGCCCAGTATGAATTAAAGGCCAATAACAGCATTCAATCTACGGAGAAAATTGATTTTCAGATTCAGAATAATATATTGATAGTAAAGATCCCTCTTAAACTTTTTAAAGGGGCCAATATACTCTTGATGAGCGCCGATATCAAAGATGATCAAAAAAATAAGCTGGATGATATGTCCTGGAGAATCTTTAAATTCCCACCAGAATTTATTGTGAACTCCATGTTACTGTAAAATGTCTATAAATGTTGATAATAATTACATTAATTTAGATATCAAAGATAATAAATGTTATTTTGAGATTATATATAAAATGAAGATATATATTGAATAATAGAAGTGAAGGGATAGTTTGATGGAGAAAAAAAGGGTGTTATCCCTGGATATTTTCCGGGGAATAACTGTAGCAGCCATGATTTTTGTAAACACCCTTCCTATAACTCCTTTCACTCCTGAATTCTTGAAACACTCTATTTGGATCGGGTTGACTTTTGTTGATCTGGTCTTTCCCTTCTTTTTATTTATTGTGGGAGTTTCCATGGCATATTCCTTTAAACATCGTGAAGATAAGTCTCGAATAAGGCTTTGGGGGCATTTTCTCTATAGAGTAGTGGTGCTATTTCTTATTGGTGTATTTTTAAACTGGATAGGTGGTGGTTTTCCTTTGAGAATTCCGGGAGTCCTTCAGTTAATTGCTCTGGCATCTCTTTTTGCAGCTCCTCTAGCTCGTAATGAACCTAAACGGATCCTTATAGTGGCATCAATTCTTCTAATAGTCCAAAGTTCCATTCTCCTATTTGCCAGTGCCCCGGGAGTGACCCCCGGAAACTTCCAACCGGAGGGAACCATAGCGGGGTGGGTGGATGTGCAGGTTTTTGGTTCAGAACACCTTTTTGATCCAAATATGCCTCCAGATTTTGATCCTGAGGGAATTTTAAGCATCATAACAGCAACAGCCATGGTTTTGTTGGGATTGGTTTTTGGAAGAACCCTACAGATTAGGAATGGAGACTGGAGCACAGTAAGCATAATCATATGGGGCGGTATAGTAATCATTTTATTAGGATTCTTAATCTCCCCCTGGTTACCTATTATAAAACAACTATGGACAGCAAGTTTCATACTGGTAACAGCAGGCATAGCAGCCATCATTCTAGGGATTTTATACTATTACGTGGATGTGTTGGGTAAAAAAAGCATTCTCCGAATTGCAATACCTCTTGGTCTGAACCCTCTAATTCTCTACATACTATCCGCAATATTAAACTCCTTTACCCAGGAGATTTACCTATTTTCATCAACAGGGGAACCCCTCAGATTTTATGACACTCTTTATCAACCTTTTATGGATTTATTAGGTTCTGATATCGGTGCTATAACTTATGCTTCTATTGTGGTTATCTTCTGGGGGTTAATAGCGTATTTAATGCATAGAAAAAAGATTTATATTAAATTATGAAGTTTTCCACTTAGTTCATGCTCGTTTTACCAAGAATATAGAAAGAACTTAGTATGAATATAGAATAACATTTTAAAGATCAAATTAAACATTTAGACATATAGATTGAATAAAAGGGGATAAAAATTTATGCTGGGAGAAAAAGAACTTATAAAATTATTTCCAGATTTTAAGGAACTGATACAACCTTCAGGGATTGATCTAAAACTGGATGAGGTTTACGCTCAAACTGGTCCTGCATCACTGATTGATGATCAGAAAATTCTACCAGAACTTGAAAAACAGGATCCGCCTAATTATACTTTAAAACCTAAAAAAGGTTACATGGTTACGGTAGATAGAAAAATAAAGATTCCAAAGGGTTATTCTATGTTTTATCTACCGCGGTCCACGATTTTAAGGTCATTTGTTTCTATTCACACAGCACTGGGCGATCCTGGATTCTACGGGACTTTGAAATTTCTACTGTATAATTATGGTGAGTTTGATTACACCATTAAACAGGGTGAAAGAATTGCCCAAGCAGTGGTATTCCCAGTTACCGGATCTGGAGAGTATAATGGCAGTTACCAGGAGAAATAGTGATTATTTTAATTCGTTTAAGATGATCCAGAATTTTTTTTGGAAGGACAATAATATAACTTAATTTCATTTTTTTATAGTATTTTTCTCTTGCCGATGTATGTTCCTTGCCAGTTTATTCTTATTAAGTGGCTTTCGCGGATTTGAATATAGAAATACATGGTACAGATGAATGTGAAGGTTAAAGCAATTCCCATAATATTTGAGTTATCTTTAGTATGTGGGACAAAAATTAGGAGATAGTATATAATTAACCATTGGAGTAATAATACTAGCAGCATGGCGAAAAAATAGGTTGGTGTTACTTTAACTCTTTTAACATCGCGGTATATATAATTGTGAGCCATACCTGGCGAATAATCGGAGCGTACTTTAACTTTTTTATCTTCACGATATAATCCATATATAATTATCATTAGCCCTAAAGAGCTGCCAAAAAGTGCGAAAAAAGATTCATATAGTATAAAACCCACTAGAAAACCTAGCGATAATATTATCCCTACAAATATCAGCAGAACCTTTGATTTATCCTGTAAAAGGAGTTTTAGTTTATCATTTATTATTATGGTCTTGTTTGTTTGGTTATTTTTTAGGTAATGGGTTTTATAAAGTCGGCTAGTTAATGAAATGGTCATCACCGGTGCAATAGCCATTACAATAAGATCACTTAGCGTTACTTGAAACTGATTGATATATAGAATATATGCAAAAATAAGCCATTGAAATATGTTAACACCTAACATGGCTTTAAAATAAGTTATTGTTTCGTTTAAAGTGTTTTCATCAGTGACATAATAAAATGCAGATATAATAGCCATAAAACCCATGGAAATAAATAACAAATCCAATAGGGATTTATACAGTAAAAAATCCCATGAAAATGTAATAATTAGGATAATACCTATTATAAATATATTAAATTTGATACTCTTGTTTATATTCATTACTTCACACCTAATTACTTAAAAACTACTATTGTTCTTAATTAGTTAGTATATGGTAACATATAAAAGTTATTATTTATTATCAAATTGAAAAACAATTTGAATCTTCTAAAAATCAGGTTTAGTCCATGATCCAATCATATTTTTTAAGAATAATCGAAATGACAACAAATAATCATATATCCGGGGCTGTTTCATAATTATTCGCGTTCACTTAGTATTAGGTAAATGAACAAATGATTAAAAATTATTAATATATAAATTTTTGTTCAATTAATCTATATAAATACCGATCATTGTTTAGCTTGAATTTATGAAAGTACAATTACGAAACAGCCTCTATCCAATAAATTTATAGAAAAAAAGAGCATATAAATGCAATTGTTAGGATTATAAAGAAATATCTACCTCTATGTGATCTATGTTTGGAAATATAAAATGATATTCCAAATCAATGATTAATTCATCTTCAAAACAATCAGACTGATATCATCTTCCAGAGCACTCCCTCCAAAGAATGAGAAAATTGATTCTTCCAACCTACCTATCAATTCCTCTGCAGAAAGCTGATTATTTTCCTTTAAAATTTTAGAGATATACTCTGTTTTGTAATGTTCTCCTTCACTGTTAACCACTGAATTAATACCATCGGTATGGAAGACCAGAATATCATCCTTTTCCATTTGAAGGTGATGTTCTTCTATTTTTAAATTTTTTACCTCACCCAATGATACCTTATCTTTTTCAAGATTTATTATGTCCCTGGTTTTATTTTTAAAAACTAACGGTGGGCTATGACCGGCATTAATGAAATTCATTTCCTTATTTTTAATATCCAGTATTCCGTAGAACATTTTCAAAGAAACTTCGGCCTTACCATCTTCAGTGATCAGCCGATTAAGATATTTAGCTAACTCTGCTGCTTCGGGGTTTTCCATGGATTTACCCCGGACAATGGTACGGGAGAGGGCCATGAGCAAACTGGCCGGGACTTTTCTATCGGAAACATCGGCAATGGCCATAGCCATTTTATCTTCAGATAGGGGTATGAAGTCGTAAAAATCTCCTCCACTGTCCTTGGCCGGTAAATTTACTGCTGCCAGATCTAAATTTTCCAGTGAAGGAATATCAGTGGGTAAAAAGCTTTTCTGGATTTTCTGTGCCACCTTTAATTCATATTTATGCCTTTCCAGCTCATCAAGGTATTGATCACGTTCCTGTTTGGTTTTCTGTTCGTTTATAAGATTGGATATGATGAAGGCGAATACCAGCATTCCTACGGAGTTGGCCAGTATCATGGGACCGCTTAATTCCTGCACTATGGTTAAAGCTGCACTATAGGGTTGGGCGATTAATAAATTCAGGAGCATATGGAAAGATTCCATTAAAGCAGCAAAAATAACCGCCCCCAGAATACCGATAAATTTTCCTTTATTTAAAACATAAATCAGACCTCCAAAGACACCGGCCAGAATGGTGGCGAGAGCGCAGGGCACAGCCGTAAATCCCCCCAGGAAGTAACGATGCACTCCTCCGATTAAACCCACTCCCAGACCGATCCAGGGCCCTCCCACTAATCCAGCAATCATGGGTGCCAGATCCCGGACATTGGCTATGGCTCCCATTATGTTTAATCCAGAATAGGTTCCAAATATGGATACAGCTCCAAAAGCTGCTATCATCAGGATCTGGTTTTTAATGGTGAAGTTCTTCTGCAAAATCCCTCTAAAAAAGGATGTTCGACTGATAATATAAGCAACAACTACAATAACACAGGTTTTCTCAATAAGAATTAGAAATGTGTGCTCAATTACACCCAGAGACATTTCACCAGCTTCCAGGATAAAAAAAGCACTTAAACTACCCGCCAGAGCCACTATGGCATGGAGATACATAACTTTATTCTCATCATCTCCAGGGATTAAAAAGCTTCTTAGCTTCAATAAACTGCTTTTAAGCTCGTCTTGGGGGTTTTGATCCATCTTTTTCATCGTGGTTTATTTCTCTGTCTACATAAATATACTATTGTGTTTTTGTATTTGTTTAAGTGGAATAGCTTAAATATTAAAGTCTGAAAAATTATTATTTCAATCAATTATCACTGGATTTTCAAGTGGGTGTGTCTTGATTAAATTATTAATAAAAGATTGTACCAATTCATTAATATGAAAGAGCCGGAGAAATGCGCCCAGGTA
>MVQZ01000331.1 GCA_002067565.1 Methanobacterium sp. PtaU1.Bin242
AGCCCCACAGTAGGGGCACCTGTAAATTTCCAGTTCATAGTCCACGTCACTCATCCTATCACAATCCCTCCCTTTCTTTCAATATACAAATCCTTATATGATTACAACCATCACAATCACCCTCACAAAACACCATGTCGACCTTGTAATCCTGCAACTTTTCCCAGTCCACTAATTTTTTTTCAACAAACCTTTGAATAACATCAAGTTCAATATTAATCCAGTGATCAAAGTTGAACCAGGGCCTATCATATATGGGTCCATCCCTGAGTTTGGGGAACTTTTCAGTCCATCCGGCTTTTTGTGCTGCAACTTTTAGTTTGTAGTATCGTATCCACCAGTGTCTTTCCCTTTTAGATAAGGTTAGGAATGGTTTTTGTTCGTATAATTTACCGTATTTTTGGGTTTTGAGTTTTTTTAATTGGTTATTGTAGTTTTTACGCTCCATAAGGCCCCCTCCGTATACCGCGAAAAGCGCGCAAGTCGCGAAATAGCGCGCAATGCGCGACTTTATGAGTAAAGGAGCATGGAGTATTCTTTATATGGTCTCTAACTATCGCGCAAAAATATCGCTCAGAATGCATACGGAGACACCCCACAGGTGGTGTACTAATCACACTTCGTGCTTTTCGTCTATTGCGTGACTTTCGCAAGCTTCGCAACCTTCGCTTTATCATAACGATCCCACCCTGGAACATCAACATCAAAATCTTGCAGGTGAATATTTAAACCCTCAAAGATTTCGTCCTCACAAATAAAATCTTTAGCTATTGATCCCAACTCCCATTCAATCAACTCTTTTTGTTCATCACTCAAAACCAGTAGATTATCAAGAAGTTCACTACTAACACGGCCACTGAGTTGATACTCATTAGAATTAGCTTTTTTACCAACTACTTTAAGAAAACCGGCCCTGTTAAGTTCCCCAAAATAATTTTGGAGGCTTCTTTTCTGCAAATGTGAATCAGTTAACTCCATAAAGTCGTTAACTGTGAAAACTCCCATGTCACTAATTTGTTTCACTTTAGGATCTACAATCCATTCATCAATGTTGCCCCTAATTTCATCCAATAATTCCGCGGCTTTTGGGCTGATATTAACACTGATACTTTCATGGTAAACTTCTAAGAGACTGATAAATATTTGTATATCGCTTAGGTTAGTGTAGAGTATGTCTTGACCATCAATATTAAATGTGGCTCTATTATACCCATTAATGGCTGTGATGGTCTTTAAAATACCATTGTATTTATCTAAATCTCGTTTAAAGTATTCTGATTCCCCAAGGAACTTAATAATGCTCTCTGTATATGGATTGTTAATTATGACTGTTTGCATACGCTCCCGGAGTAAATACACAATATATTTAACTATTTCCACTTCGTTCAAATATTTCTGATATTGTTTATGTGTACGTCCCCCATGAAGCTCTAACATTTTCTTCATAGCATGGAACACGTCTTTATTATCCATTCGGGGTGTGATAAAAATACTACGACTCATCTCCTGGTCATCAAAGGTGTGCCCAGGTACTGTGGTGTAAGTAGTGCAAGGATGACCAAAAAGCTCGATATGGACTCGTTGCCTATCTCCATTACTATCATTCCCTATCATTGTTTTAGAAAGATAACCATCCGTTTGTAACTCTTTAAGCAGGTCTTTGATTTCCATCACAAAATCTTGTGATGATTCGCCTCCAAGGTCTCCAAAACTAACAATTTTACCATCATAAACTCTTGGATTTTCAACCCCCTTATCATAAAAAGCGGCTTGTGTTGTTTTCTTTTCCTTAATAACATACTCATCAGGAATCAAAGATAATGCTGTGGTTTCAATATGTGTGTTGTGGGTAGGGATGTAGTCTTCTGAACACAAGAACAGGTGACTTTTAGAGTTTACAGCTATGCATTGGGTAGGAACTGATTTTACCGGTTTAATTGACGAGATATATCTTCTTCCCTGTGTTTTGCGTTGCTTAGCTTTAATACGTTCTAATTTACGTCCAAGTCTAAAAATAGGTAGGTTAGTTGTGAAATGGAGTATATAATATTTTCCATAGTCGGAATTGGTGTTCGTGGCTTGTTTATAAGTTGATTTAACACGTGCTTTGATTCCAATACTTTTCAATAAATCACAAAGCCCATTTATTAAAATTTTGTTTTTTTGAGTAATTTCACAATTCCCATTTTTGTCAATGTGGCCGTCGGTGTCCATTAGTCCTTGGATTAAACTTAGGCGTTGTTTAAATGAACCTCTAAGGTATTCCTTTGGTATGTGTTTGTTATGTAACAATCCACTTAACCTGAGTTTTTTATGGAGGCCTAAAACATTCCAAGTATTTTTATCATGTTTTTTAGGATGCAGTTCAAAGCCGTGTTGAATAAATGCGTTTAACAATTCCATATCAATTGTTGTGAAATGTGCATCATGGGAATGTCCATCTCCCAACCACAATCCTAAAATGTATGGATCTATTGGGAATTGTTTTTCTGGAAGTTGTAAGGGTTCGCATGTTTCGATAGCATAATTATTTACTATACGTTTCCCTTTTTTGAGTTTATGTGTTTTAAATAACTGTTCTGTGGTTAATATGCTTCCATCTAACAGTTTGTCTCTCTGGTAATGAGAAAATGTTTTCCACCGATGCTCTGCATCTGCAACGATTTTACAATGGTCATTAAAGGTTAGTTCAAAACATTCGTGATTATAGAATACTGGGCTTTTATGAGTTACTTTACAAATGTTCCCTTTTTCATCAAATACATCATCACCTACGTCTATCTCATTAATTGTTTTAAATCCATCAGGTGTGGGTATTTTTGTATCTAAAGCTAGAGCTTTACCACTTCCACCTTCTCCTAAAACAACTACATTGATCGGGTTTCGGAGTATAACTTGGCTGGCATAGGCTATAAAAGTAAGAATAATGTTTGCACGTTCACCAGCCGTGAGCCAAGACACTAAACTAGCAATGTAAATCAATGGTTGGTCTTTGTTTTCCAAGATTTGTTTGGCCGCGTCAAGGTTTGCTTGCAGTTCCCTTTCATTTTCTAAACGCTTGGTTTCTTCTTCTTTGTCTTTGCTGATTTGGTGTAGTTGGTAAAGTTCATTCAGAACTTGTTTAACCTTTTCAAAATCTTCATTAACAGCATCTTTACTTAACCTGCCTTGTGGGTTTAAATGTTTCCTGATTTCTTTCCCTAGGTTTGACTGTTCACCAATCATTAACGGCTCTACTGTTTTGAATTTAGCAGCTTCATAATTATTAGAATCTTTTAATACATATAGAACATCTGTTTTGGTAGTGTAAACTTCTAATGAATACTCATCTGGAAATGAAACATTGTTTGATGTAGTCTGTTCTGTAGATTCAGTTTCCAATATGTCACCTCCTGTAAAATGTTTTTCTTAGAAAAATAGGGCCAATGTGGGGGATGAGAATTTTGGGGTGATAAAACCATTGAGCGAATGGTAGTAAATTGTTGCTCATCCCACATTTCGGCCTAATAAAAAAAAGTGTGAGGATGGTGATTGGATCCACCACGATCATAAATATCTCATCCTCCACTTATCTAAAACTCTGTATAATGTTCTTTTGACCTTCTTGACCACCAAACTTCCAATCTTCTGTTTTAATTTTAACACCTTTACCTGGAAGGAAGCGTAACAAGTCACGATAAGTTTTAATCTCCTCTTCCCCTTGTGCTAGTTTCATTAGTCTGCCAAAGGCACTTTTCTGACCATTCCAGAAGCCGTCATCGTATTCTCTGAGTCCGTTGTAGTTGTCAATGCTTTCCACTTTCTTACCATTGTCTGTGACAACTGTTCGTATCTGTAATGTTAATGGATAGTATTCTCTATCTTTCCTATCCATTTCTGGGTTTGCTCCTCTCAGTAACTTAATCCCCTCTATCTTTGCAGGGGTGTTTTTATCATACACTGGTTTTGTGCTGGTGTTTATTTCTTTATTTAGTTTGTCTTCTATTTCTTCAAAATCGATTTCTTCAAAGCTGGATTCGTTTTGGTCGTAGTCGTCTAGACTTTCTGCCATTTTAATCACTCCTTTTTTCCATTTTTATTTAAAACCCCAAATCCAGGGTAAAAACATGTTTACTAATCATATACTCCACTGTGGCTTCTTCCAACTGGTTTTTATCATGGAATCCACATT
>MVQZ01000332.1 GCA_002067565.1 Methanobacterium sp. PtaU1.Bin242
TGGGTCCTGCAGGAAGTTTATCATCCCCAAATTCGGTGATTTCATGTATCCTCATGGCCTCTTTAACTTCTTCAATCATTTTAAGGCTTTCCGGAGTAACTTCTTCCATCATCCCTTTGTAGAGTTCTTTAGCTCTGTCCACTACTCTCCTCCTTTTTACCGCCCTTACATCCTCTACTTTAGATACCTGAATGTAAGCTTCGCAGGGCCCTACACGGTTTATTGTTTCCAGTGATGCTGCCAGAATAGCTGTTTCCACCCTGTCCAGGCTGGATGGTATAACAATTTCTCCTTTAGAACGGCCAGCTTTGGAGTTGATGTTTACTTTAATTCTTCCTATTCTTCCTGTTTTCTGTAATTCCCTTAAATCAAGATCATTGCTTAAAAGTCCCTCGGTTTGGCCAAAAATAGCACCCACCACGTCGGGCTTTTCCACGATTCCATTAGCATTAATTTGAGCATGAATGAGATATTTAGTTGTACTTATTTCTTCTTTCCCCATAATTGGGCCTCCCTTATTGTATAGATACCTATGATATGGTTAATATCACTGCCATCTGGCCTCAGTACCGTAAACAGAAATCCTGATGATAGTAATTGCCAGTGACGCCATAAGGGTATTCTTCAAGTTCCAGTTGACGGAGGTGTCTGGAAAGACTCTCTATGTCTTTGATGTATCTGCGGGTGATTCCCATGATTTTTCTTCTATTTTCAAGGTCTGCATGAGAACCAAGTCTTTGTATATCTTCTGAAAGTCTTTTGGCAAGTTCATTGCCTTTTTTATCGAAGTCAGTTAATATAATAATTTTGGAAGATGATTTTGCAGCTATTTCTGCTATCTCGAAGAGTTTAAGAGGGGAACCCGAGACTTTTATGAAATTTCCATTTATTCCCAGTTCCCTTAAAGCCTCTTCGTCTTTTTTACCCTCGATAAGTATGGGCATTCCCTGTTTCGCACAGTCCTGGAGTTCTTCCATGATAGATAACAATTTTCTAAAACTCATTTGTGAAGTCCTTATGATGTCTAACTAGTATCTATTCATTTTATATAATTCATCTTTTATATAAAATTGATGATGATGAAAAAGTAGTAATTTAAAATTTTCAAATTTTCTCTATCCATCATTAACCATCATGAAAGCTTAAATCTTTCATAAAACTCCTTCAAACATACTAAATCAGATTTTATATATAGTTATTCCATTTGTACTCAATTATAACACCTTTGTTCTTTATAGGTAAACTTATAAATATTTTCTATAAAAGAGGTATAGTATCAAAGATCTTAATGGTGAATAAAGATTCCAAAAAAACAAATTACTGAGTACTTACATTATTTAGAAAAATTATTAATGCTTAAATTCAATACAGAATAAAATCATTTTCTTAAAAAAAAAATTTTACTTCTAAAAAAAAATTGGAGGATATGAAAGTGGCAAAAGGCCTGATAAGAATTGTTTTGGATATACTTAAACCACACGAACCTACTTTACCCCTTTTTGCTAAATTTTTAAGTGAATTAAGCGGTGTGGAGGGTGTTAATGTGACTTTAATGGAGATAGATAAAGAAACAGAAAACATTAAGGTCACTATGCAGGGGATTGATCTCAACTACGAAGAGATTACCCATGCTATAGAAGAGTACGGCGGTTCAATTCACAGTATTGATGAGGTTGTTGCTGGTAAAACAATGGTTGAAGAAGTTACCACTCCTCAGGACTGATTTTAGATGAATAAGAAAATGAAGGTCTCACCTGAAGGTATTCGGGAAAGATTTTCAACTAAAAAACATTTACCTCCCTCTGATTTTAATTCATGGAATGATGAACTGAGCACTGCCCATATATCAGATGCTCTCAAGAACATATTAGAACATGATTGGGTTATTCCCGGGGTAAAACCACTTAAAGATGAATTTAAAATTATAGGAAGGGCATTTACAGTTAAAACATCTGCCAACGACTGGGGAACAGCTTTAAGGGCTATAGACATGGCTAATGAAGGAGATGTACTGTTTATATGTGCAGATAAAGATGATAATGCTGTTTGGGGTGAGTTAACTTCCAAAACAGCTCAAAAAAAAGGATTGACGGGCACTGTAGTGTATGGTGCAGTGAGAGATGTGAACGCCATCCGACAGCTGAATTACCCGGTCTTCACCCAAACAGTTATTCCTAACGCTGGCTTCCCTACTGCAAAGGGTGAAGTAAATGTATCCCTACAATGTGGAGATGTGGTGGTAAACCCTAATGATGTGATTATAGGAGATGATTGTGGAGTTATAGTGGTGCCTGCAGAATTATTTCCCCAGATTATAAAGGAAGCGTTAAAGATAAAAAAAGATGAAAGTGAAATAATCAATAAGATTAATAATGGATACACCCTATCTGAAATTCTTGGCATATAATCTAAAATCTTTTTTATTGCTCAAAAGTGTAAATTGAGATTATTTAGTTAGTGGAGTATATTTAATGGAAGACACCTACCAGACTATCCGGAAGCATAAATGGAAGATAATCCTGTCTTTTGGACTTGCTGCCTTCATTATTTTTGCTATCACCATTGTGGTAGGTATAGGTGACATTATAAACATTTTAAGCCATGCCAATTGGTTTTTTATCCTCTTAAACTTTTTACTGGAAGGATGCATAATCGTTGTCTGGACTATACGCTGGAAGCTTATTTTGGGTGTGGTAGGAGAATTTCCTGGTTTTAAAAGTCTTACCATCATGCTTTTAGCCAGTATTTTTGGAAATAACGTGACTCCCGGAGCAGCCGGTGGAGAACCGTTACGGGCTTATCTTCTAAGAGAAGTGAATGGAACACCTTTTGAGATTGGACTGGCATCATCCACCGCTGATCGTGTCTTTGAATTCTTTCCATTTGTAATCATATCTGTCTTCGCAGCATTCCTAATACTCTCCTGGAACATTCCCATCTGGACCAGGATAATAGTTTTTATACTAATATCAATTTCTCTATTCTTCTTTATGATACTGCTGTATGCTGTTTGGAGAAAAGAAATTTCCCAAAGAGTAATTATCTCCCTGACAAAACCGGTTTATCCATTTTTTGTAAAATTAGTTAAAAGTGAACTCACCCTCAGTGAAGTAAACGAGAAAATAGTTTATTATATTAATCGATTCTCCCATGGTTTTTTGCAAGTAGTAAAAGACCGTAAAATATTCATTATCGGATTTATATTATCCTTTATGATGTGGGGTATGGATATTGTTCGTTTTTACGTTTGCTTTATAGCAATAGGAAGTTATCCTCCACTAATGCCCCTGGTGATAATTTATACAGTGGGAATCCTGATTTCTCTGGTTCCCCTTCTACCTGGATCCTGGGGTATTCGTGAAGCAACAATCGTTGGTCTTTTCGCTGTAGTGGGGGTGGCAGGTGATGTGGTCATATCTGCCAGCCTAATTGATAGAGTGGCCAGCTACATTGCTCCCACCATACTTGGTGCCTTTGGTGCCTTATATTACGGAAGACACATAAGAAATTCCAAAAAAGCAGCAGCATAGCAGTTATATAAAAATAGGCTGCTTAGCAATGTAAAATGGTTTTAAGTCAATATAAAGGAAAATAGTACTTTAACTGATTTTATAAACGAATATATAATTCTATCGAAAAATTTATATACTAGTTCCCTAAAAATAATAGTATATAAAAGTTTCGGTTTAATACATGAAGAAGTTAGGAAAAATTTCCCATATCTCTAACAGGGGCAGAGTGATCCTGAGATCCAATCAAACCCCTGGTTTTGGACTGCCTGTTTTTATGAAAAATAAGAAGAGATTTGGTACAGTTGCTGATGTATTTGGTCCCACTAAAAATCCATATATATCAGTGAAAGCCATTGCAAAAAATTCTAAAAATCTTGAATACCGAGTTGGAGAGAGTCTTTATGTATCACCCACACCTAATAAAAAACGGGGGCGAAGGAAACGAAAGAAGAAATAAAACAGGATGTTGTTGAAGAAGAACATCCCAAACCAGAAGTCTCAGAAAAAGATCATATGAGACAGGAAGTCTCAGAAATAGAAAAAATTGAGACAAAATGCCCAGAATGTGGTTCTAAAAAACTTATAAACGATCACGAACGTGGAGAAATCGTCTGCGGGGCCTGTGGCCTGGTAATAGACGATAATCTGGTGGACATGGGTCCTGAATGGAGGGCCTTTGATCATGAACAGAGAGATAAAAGAACCAGGGTAGGAGCACCTATAACCTACACCATACACGATAAAGGTCTTTCCACCATGATTGACTGGAGGAATAAGGATATCTACGGTAGAGACATCCCCGCCAGAAACCGAGCACAATGGTATCGTCTGCGTAAATGGCAGAGAAAAATCAGGATATCCGGAGCAACCGAAAGAAACCTGGCCTTTGCTTTAAGCGAACTGGACAGAGACTCATCTCGACTGGGACTGCCCAGAAGTGTTAGAGAAGCTGCATCTGTGGTCTACAGAAACGCAGTGGAAAACAAGTTAATCCGGGGCAGGAGCATAGAAGGAGTGGTAGCAGCATCACTATATGCTGCCTGCAGAAGATGTAACGTGCCCAGGACTTTAGACGAGATTGCAGAAGTCTCCAGAGTAAGCAAAAAAGAAGTGGGAAGAACCTACCGATTCCTTACCCGGGAATTAAACATAAAATTACCCCCCACATCACCAGTGGACTACGTTCCACGTTTCGCCAGTGAACTGAACCTTTCCGGTGAGGTACAATCTAAAGCTATAGAGATCATAGAAAAAGCCATGGAGAAGGGCCTTACCTCAGGAAGAGGACCTACAGGGGTGGCTGCTGCTGCTTTATACATTGCTTCCGTGCTTCTTGGTGAGAGAAAAACCCAGAGAGACGTGGCAGACATAGCGGGAGTTACCGAAGTCACCATCAGAAACAGATATAAGGAACTCACCGAACAGCTGGATATGGGCGTAACCTTATAAAACCGGGTCTTTTAATATTTTAAGGCCTTAAAATCTTCTTTTTTATTAATAAATTCACCATTTATTTTTTTTTATTATTTGATATTCACCTCCAAACTCAGAGCAAACATCTCCCACGTATTATTTTTCTATTTTAACCCCTTTAAACACTTATTAAATTTTACTTTTAAATTAATCAGTAATCCACAACATATACCTTATATTATCCCGATTACAAATATTTACACAGTAGGAGGATATGCGATGAGCATGGAAAACCCTGTAAAATCAACACTTGACGGGCTTTTAAAGGTCCTTAGCATGGACAATGTAATTGGAGAACCCATTGAAAGTGATAATAAGATTTTAATCCCTATTACACGTGTGGAATTGGCTTTTGGAGCTGGAATGGGCCAAGGCGGAAGTGAAGAAGAAGATGGATTTGGAGCTTCAGGAGCCGGTGGTGGTGCTACCGTAGCCCCAGTGGCATTCGTGATGGTGGATAAAAGTAAAGAAGGTCCAGATCAAATTGAAGTAATTCCCCTGACATCACCAGATCCTTTAAATAAAGCCTTATGTGACATTAGTGAGATTGCCCTTGAATTTCTTAAAGAATGGCAGGAAAAACAAAAGAAAAGCGAAGAAAAACATGAAAAAATGAAAGAAGATGTAGAAGATCTATATAACCCATAAAAAATAATACTACATTAATTTTAAATTAAACTCAGATACAGATACAATATATTAACCTGCTGATAATATAAAAAAGAGGCTTATATATATGCTAATTTTAACCACCCCTATCATTGAAGGGAAAGAAATAATCAAATATCATGGTTTAGTAACTGGAGACTCCCTCCTGGGAGCAAATCTTTATAAAGACATGTTTTCAGGAGTCAGAGATGTGGTTGGAGGAAGAACCTCTAAATATGAAGAAGAACTTACAAATGCCCGGCAGCTGGCTCTGGAGAGCATGCAAGAAAAAGCCAGGAAAAAAGGTGCCAATGCAATCATTGGAACTCGTGTAGCCTACCATAACCTGGGAGGTACCATGGGAAACACCATAATGGTCACCATATCCGGAACAGCAGTCACCTACAAGGAATAGATTAACATTAAAGGGAGGGGCATATCTTTGCTTTCATCAGTGAAATCTATTATTGAAAAAAGATGGGGAATTGCTGCAGTAATATTAGGCTTTTTAGTAGGCTTCCTTTCTGCTTATCTGTGTATAATATGGCATTTGGTTATTTTTGGATTCAATATTATGTATATTGTGTCTCCCTTAATCGCAGGATTAGTTGAAACCATCATCGCCCGTAAAAAGTACGGCAGAAGCACCGGCGCCATCAGCGCTCTTTTAACATTTCTTTTAATCAACATATATGGTTGGATTTTACCAGGAACTCTAGTTGACCCTACCAAAGAACCGGCCACACTTAGTTTAATAACTATAATCGCCTTAGGACTGACCTTTCAGGCTGCATTCCCCATATTAGTAAACTATATTCTCTTCGTAGTTGTGGTGGGTACACTCAGAAGAATTATAGGATTCCTAATCTTCCTACCCTCAAAAATCTGGGGAAAAACTACTGAATCAGAAGTAGAAATATCTGCAGGACCATTAGCTGATGAATCTTACCTTGATGAACTAACCACACCACTATTATCCATACCCCATGCAGAAGATGGGGAAATAAAGAAATATTTGGGACTGGTTATGGGAGAAGCTATAGCTAAAGAAAGGGAATCTGAAGGATGGATCTCAAAGCTTTCCCAGATTAACCAACAGAAACATATAGATGATTTGAACTTAGATGAGGCTAGAAAAGCAGCATTATCTCGAATGTTAGAAGAAGCGAAGTCAATGGGCGCAAATAATGTAATGGATGTTTTAATAGACTACGTCTCCATGGCAGGATTACAAGGCAGTGCAATAATCGTTACTGCCACCGGAACCGCATTTCTAACAGAATAAAAAACATCAATGATCCCAAATTCCCAATCAAACTTCCCTATTACCTTCTATTCCTCATTAAATCTCTTTATAAATTAAATCTATTTTATCAGAAAAATTTATCTCTTAACATAAAAAACAACCATACCAGGATGAACACTGCAAATAAAATGTATAGTATATTCTTGGTCTTTTTTACTTTTCTCTGGTTTTCTAAAGCCACCTGCTCACATCTGGGAGAGCAGTAGCGTTCACTCATTGGTATTGGATTTCCACATGCCGGGCAATGTTTATGTGGCTCTATCATCTAAAAGCACCTCTTATCTGTTCTTTGTTGTTTCAATATTCTTAAATTTATCTAATATTAATTACATCAGATAAATCTTTTTTAATTTAATTCACACAATTTATTATTAATCAATTATTCGGGTATGATGGTGGTTCCAATTTTTTCAAAAGTTGCTTTAATAAGGTTTTGCGGATTATTACCATTTACAATTACCGTCTTTATTTGTGATCTTTTTATGATTCCAATGGCGGTGTGGTCAAAAAATTCGTAAGTCCCCGCCTTGATATCCTTATTTGAGAGAAGATCCATCATCTGGGATGCTGTAATCTCCTCGAACATGACTGCGTCCGCATATTTCCTGGGATCCTTATCATAAAGACCATTCACCGATGTGGCATTTATAAGAAGATCAGCCTCTATAAATTCGGCCAATATGCTTCCCACTGCATCTGTGCTGTGAGCTGGTTCAGTACCTCCCATCACCACCAGTTTCCCGGAGGAAGAGTATTCCAGTGCCTCGGCGAAGTTATGGGGCACTGCCGGGTAGGCAGCATCCCCCAGAGCCATGATCAGGAGTTTTGCGTTTAAACGGGTTACATCAATTCCCACATCATCACAAAGGGCTTCTGAAGCCCCCAATCCTCTGGCAATGGCTATGTAATCTCGGGCAGGCCTACCACCACCCACCACTACAAAAAGCTCATTTTCTGCTTTCATCTCTTTGAGTACATCAACATAATCCTTAAATATCCGGTAATCATTATCCTGAATTAATATGGAGCCACCTATAGTAACAACAATTCTCATCTCATCACCATGAAATTAATCTATAACCTATAATATATAATTAAATGTGTATCCCTCAATCCCCATATAATTAATATTAATAATCATCAGGAAATTTTAAAATAATGAATTAATTTTAAATAATAAATGGTTCATATACAATTGATTATTCTAAATACTAAATGGTTATACCATTATTAAACATAGAAGATAAAGTTAAATGAGTTTAAAATAAGAATTCTATCAATAAAATACTTATAATGGTTTATAAATGACTTAAAAAGATTACTTAAATATCTTTTGTAAATTTATTACATTTTCTTTAGCAAATTCAAATTCAGGAGTGATTATCAGTGACAGAAGTATCATCAAAGGAAATTTACGAGGTTAAAAGGACTCTGGAGGAACTCTCCCAGAAAAGGGGAAGAGGAACAGAACTGGTGTCTGTTTACATTCCTCCAGATCGGCAGATCAGCGACGTGGTCAAGCATATGAGGGAGGAACTTAGTCAAAGTGCAAATATCAAGAGTAAACAGACTAAAAAGAATGTTCAATCTGCTATTGAAGTTATAATGCAGCGAATGAAGCTCTTTCCCAAACCACCAGAGAAAGGTCTGGTACTTTTCGTTGGAATGATACCCCGGGGAGGGCCAGGCACCGAAAAAATGGAAACCTATGTTTTTGAGCCCCCAGAACCGGTTCAGACCTATATCTACCATTGTAACTCTGAATTCTACCTGGAACCCCTGCAGGAGATCCTGGAAGAGAAAGACATCTACGGACTGGCAGTAATTGATCGTAAAGAAGCTACTATAGCTGTTTTAAGGGGAAAAAGAATTGACATCATAAAGCATCTGACCAGTGGTGTTCCGGGCAAGCACAAAGCTGGTGGACAGTCCCAGAGAAGGTTCGACCGCCTGATTGATCTGGCTGCTCATGAATTCAAAAAAAGAATAGGCGAACATATGAACGACGCCTTTCTAGCTATTCCTGATCTTAAAGGAGTTATTGTGGGCGGACCGGGCCATACCAAGGAGGAATTTGTAGAAGGGGACTATCTACACCATGAAATAAAGCAAAAAATCATCACCACCGTGGACACATCCTATACCGGTGAATTCGGCATTAGGGAAGTTATGGACAAATCCATGGATGTACTAACCGAAATAGATGTCATGCGGGAGAAAAAACTGGTTCAAAGATTCTTACACGAACTGGTGGATGAAAATGGTCTGGCATCCTACGGAGAAGCCGAAGTCAGACGAAATCTCGCTATGGGTGCTGTTGAAGTTCTTCTACTTTCAGAAAATCTGAAAAAGAAAAGGCTGATCTACCACTGCCCATCCTGTCAAGGTAAAACCGAAAAAACCGTCAAAAGAGAAGCTGAAACCGAAGAAATGACCTGCCCCAGCTGTGGTGAGAAGATGAAAACAGAAGAGGGTCGGGATTTAATCGATTCCTTTGTAGATATGGCTGAAGAAGTAGGATCCGAAGTTGAAATCATATCCACAGAAACTGAAGAAGGAATGCAATTATTAAAGGCGTTTGGTGGGATTGCAGCGATTTTAAGGTATCGGGTGTGATTTTTTTATTTTTTAATCCCAATTTATTTCGGGTTATTCATATGAATCTCTGATCCTTTCTAGCTCATCATTACTCTCATAACTTTCTAAATCACTATTATTCTCATGATATTCTAAATTACCTCCACACTGGCATTCATCAAAATCATCAGGTGATTCCCATAGTTGGAGCTTATAATATCCTCCACATTTATCACAAACCAAATAGCCCTTCCCAATTTTAGTATTTTCTGATGAATGAATCCCTTTTCCAACCTTTTTTATGAAAACCCCAATTAAACCACCGGACAGGCCCACTGCTAACAATAAAATTAAAGTAAACACTATTTTTATAGAGTTACTGGTGCTGAAAGGTCCATCTGTGATGAAAATAAATATCAACCCCATTAGAACCAGTATAAAAAGGAGTAAACTTACCAGAAAGCCATTAATTGCTCCTTCTATAAAATCATCAATGCCCCGATATCCTGATACAAATCCTCCAATTAAAGGTCCAATAAAAAATAAAGCAGCAGAATCAAATTGTGTCTTTCTTAAGAGAGTAAATATTGACAATATAACAAAAAATCCTGTGAAAACACCAGCCCAGCTAATCCTATTAAACAATCCTTTAAACCATCGTATTTCTTCCATTGTTGCTTTCCTCATCAATTAAATTTTTTTTTAACCAGTTTAATCTCAGATAACTTTAAATTATATCCCCAATGAGAATTATTTAAGATCATTGGATATATCATCCTTATCCAGATTATATTCAGCCCACATAGTTGCTGCAGAGGATATAATACATTTTCAGTACAACCAATAAAATGATTAAATAATTATTGTATAATAAGTATGATATTAATAATTCAGTATTAGTATTAATACAGAAGGATAATTAAACTTATTCATCCAAAAATATGCGACACTAAAGGATATCCCATCTTTTTTGTCTTTAAATTGATTATTATTTAATTACCATAAGTTAGTGTATAATAACATTTAAGTAGTAGATTATTGACATTATCTGATCAAGTTGACTGGAAATATCAACTTAGAAACCTATCCTCCAAAAAAATTGTTCTGGGCAAACAGTCCACTTCACTATGAGCATATTTATTTAAATATTTCAAATTAATTACCCCATTACACTTTTAGATACCTTAGGGATTATAAATTCAGGTTAAGATTTAAATATTATAAGTTATTAAATTATACCAAGGTGATGTGAATGGAAGTTTCTGCTGCATGGATTTCTATACAAAATATTGACCCCTCCCTAAGTTTAGGAATCAAATCTGAAGAAATCAAAAATCAGGGTGAAATTCGTTACGACTTGGAGAAAAAAGTTGGAAATTTCGAAATTAGAGAAATAAAAATTTCATTAGACCAAATTGAGATCCACTTACATGATGGAGAAGAAAAAATCATAGAAGTATACCCCACTAAATTTACAAAATACACCTACAGCCCCTTAAAGAAAAAATCAGCAAGTTTTAGTCTATTGGAATAAATGATCAAATATCTCAAATTTAAATTTTCAACAAGCTAAATCTATATTAATAAAAACTAGATTTATTCTTATCTTTAACCATCAAATCAGTCAGCTTAGTTTGTTTTTTCAATTTTTCATTATGCTTCCACTCGAATAACTGCCATGCTTCCTCAATAATTCCATTTGATGTTTATATAATAGTTCTGGTGTGATTTCTCCAATTCTGGTTTTATATTGCCTTTTGTTTATCATATTTCCAGATTACTCCACCTGAAACTGGTCTGGATTTCATTTTCATCACTAGCCAGTCCCCCCTTAATTTACCTCCCATTTAAACCTATTAAACACTGTAAATCGCCTTTATTGTCTATATACCTACGTTTTTTGATTTTTTCTGCTGACTTTGCAAATGATCCTAGTGTGGTTTGTGTGTCAAACTTTAATAGGGGATCTAACTCTTCTCTTGCTTTATTCAGGTAGTGTTCTAAAATCTCGAACTCCCTCTGGGGATCATCAGGTGGATTGGCCAGAACTTCCTTAAGGACTTTGCCCATGATTTCCAGGTTGGCGGTGATTTCATCATAGGTATTCAAGAACTCTTCATAAGGAAATATTATAAGATCTTCATCTTTATTGAATATTGCCATGTTATAAAATGTTGTTTCGTATTTACTGGCTTTAGTAACACCTAATCTCATTTCTATCAATCATCCTATTATATAATTATTTTATTTTGTAGGATCATAAACAGCACTTCAATAGCAAATATCCAAGCACAAATAGTATATGCAATCACCATGGTCTCTTGATAATCTATTTTCCGATGTCCACATGCTAAACAATGATTTACCAATTTTATACACCTCCATAAATGTCCATATGGCTTTTATTTGGGGATAAAAGTATATCAGAATATTGAAGCTTTTAAATAGCCTTAATATCTGTTTTTTTCTTACCATTTTATGTGGTTCATGCTTATCCCTCGGAGATAGTAGTAAGTTTAAACTGTGTGGTGAGGCTTTTGCAAGAGAGCATCTGAGAAGAAATAGTAATATATTTATATTATAACTTAATATCATATCATTGGAGGATGGATATGATAGAATTATTAGAAACAAAGGTAAATAAAGAAAAAAACCACATAATGGTGCAATTTCTGGAGAAAGAGGTTAGCGAAGAACTACAGCAATTCATAGAAAGCAAATTAGATGAGTACACTGCCGCTATAAATAGAGAATATCAAATAAAAACAGGACATGGCGTCATCAATGAAAACCATTACTTGAACGGCGGATATTTAATAGGATTTAAAACCGAATTACCCCCACTATTCCCCATAAAAGATCTTGAAGAAAGAAAAAAAGAATTCAGCAGCAGACTCAACCAATCTTTTCCCATATACTATGATGATCTGAAAAAACAGTTTAGAAATTAGATTAAGTTAAGAAAATTGTCTAAAAATTAAAATTTGGGAAATTAATTAAGCAAGATCAAGTTCATCCCAATCGACTGACCCTAATTAAAGACTCCACCGGAACTCCTTCCAGCTCATTTATTCCCTTCTTATCAATTAGTACTACCGCTGCCAGTGGTTCAGCCCCTAACTCCTTAAAAACTTTTATGGCTTCTTTAATGGTTCTTCCGCTGGTTATCACATCATCCACAATAACCACCCGACGGCCCTGTACCGATGCAAAATTACTGCTTACAGCTCCCCGGGCATCTTCTTCTTTACGGTGTTTTATGGGGTGGAATACAGAGATATCTGCCTCTATTATATCTGCCATCATGGTGGCAAAGGGTATTCCGCTGACAGTTATGCCTACTATGACTTCTGGCTCCCCATGCTCCAATGCCATGTCAGCCATGGCTGCAGAGACATATTTCATCCTTACAGAGCTGCCTCCCAGACTTTTCCAGTTGATGGCGAAGTCAAGAGGGGCTTTATCCTGTTTATCTCTTTTTTTCTGGTCAATCTCCTGAAGAATAAGCCATCTAGCAGTGTCTTTGGAAACATTTAATTCATCTGCAATTTCTCCAGTGGTGAAACCTCTGCTTCTAAGTTCATGTGCACTTTTTATGAGTTTTTCATTCATGGACCACACATCCTAAACACTCATTTTATTATAATATGCTGAATTTGACCCCTATCACTTGCTGAATTAACATTCATTCATATTAATAGGATTTTTAGACTTTGCTGATTTTAAGGCAGCTAAAACCACTTTAAGGGCGTGGATTCCATCTTCCCCTGTGATTTTCGGCTCTTCATCATGAATTATGGCGGATAAAAATGAATTCAACTCCTCCCTGAGAGGTTCTTTATGCTCCACTTCCACTTTCTGTTCGTTTTTTCCATAAACTTCCACTGCCTGATCTATATAGTCAATGGATATTATACCATCCACACCAATAATTTCCAGTTGCCTCTTCTTATAGGGAGTAAGCCAGTTGGTTTCCAGAACACCAACCACTCCATTTTCAAATCTCATCATTAACTCAGCATGATCTTCATATTCACATTTCTCCAGTCGACTGCCCATATTAGCATAAACCCGAGATACTGGACTGTCAAAGAGATAGAACATGATATCTACTTCATGTATTGCCAGATCTATGGTAACCCCCACATCCTTTATACGCGGAGGAAATGGCCCAACTCTCTTTGCTGAAGCAGATACAACCTCTCCTATCACACCCTCATCTATAAGTCTTTTAGCTTCAAGAACTGCTGGATTAAATCTTTCAACATGCCCGGTGGCCAATTTAACCCCCGCCTCTCTGGCAGCCTCAACCATCTCTTTAGCCTCGTCCAGGGTAAATGCTATGGGTTTCTCCACCAAAACATGTTTTCCCTGTTCTATAGCACCCATAACCACCTCATAATGATAAGTGGTTGGTACACATACACTGACCGCGTCGATTTCCGGCATCTCCAGTATGTTTCCATAATCAACATATCCCACCGTATGATATTCTTTGGAAACTTCAGCTAGAGTTCCTTTCATTAAATCTGATATAGCCAGGAGGTTGGCGTTTTCCATTTTGGAATAGACACGGACATGGTTTTGGCCCATAGCCCCTACCCCAATAACGCCTACATTAACATTGTTCAATTATGAATCCTCCTTAATAATTTTGGCAGCTTCCCTGCCCAGTTCGCGAGCTTCTGATAATGATCCACTTAAACTCACCTGGGAAAGCACTTCACCCTCCCTGCTAAGTAAAATGGTGTAAAGATGCAGTTTATTGCCATCTGCCCGTGCATTAGCTCCCAGGGGCCATTGACAACCCCCACCAAGCTCTCCTAATACAGTTTTTTCTGCCTCTACTTCCTGTGCAGATGGTATATGATTTAATTTTTCTAAAATTTCTCTTATCTCACTATCCCCCCGGGATACTACGGCCAGTGCTCCCTGACCAGCCGCAGGAGTGAAATATTCAGGAGAAAACACCTGTTTTATATGTTTATCCAGCCCTAATCGCTTTATACCGGCTTCAGCCAGGATTACGCCCTGGTATTCTCCGTTTGAAACCTTATTTATACGAGTTTCAACATTTCCTCTGATGGACTTTATATTTACATTCTTTTGATGATGGTTTATAAAAGCTTCTCTTCTCAGACTGCTGGTGCCTAAGGTGGCTCCATCAGGGATCTCATCCCAATTATAGGGAGAAACCAGAACTTCTCGGGGAGATTCCCTCTCCGGAACAGCCACTATCTCCAGATCTCCTGTCATCTCTGTGGGAAGGTCTTTTAGGCTGTGTACTGCAAAATCCACCTTTCCCTCCAGAATAGCTTTATCCAGTTCTTTGGTGAATATTCCCTTAACATCCATCTGGTAAAGTTGAGAATCTTGTATTTTATCACCGGTGGTTTTTATTATCTCCACCTGTACTTCTTCATCTGTTATTTTAGATAACTGTTTGATTATATATTTTGTCTGTACCATTGCCAGACTGCTTCCTCTGGTACCTACCTTCAAAAGAATCATCTCCAAATCAACTAGAAAAATTTCCTAAATTTGATAAATCAAAAAAATCTTATAACCCAAATTTTTACATAACCTGATTTTAGTTTAATAATTAAATTAAAAGTTGAATTTTATTACCTTATACTTTAGTGAATGATTCCATATAATCTTTTAATGCTTTAATAAATATTGCCTATAATTGAACTATCGATTAGTAATATCAGTCAGAGTAAGTTTGTTGGCGATTAAATTTATATCTATCCACAGATCCATGGAACCTGATGACCTGCTCGCGAAATCATGACACCCCCACAGAATATTAGAACAGGGACTAAAACTTTCTTTTTTATTTTACAATTAGAATTTATGCTTTTATTTTAAACTGCACTGGGTTGAAATAGAAAATAATAAAAAGAAGGTGAAAGGGATATAATCTTGAAAAGTCTAGAATTTAACCAGTTAATAAATTTCCATCTATTAAAAGGCATAGGCGATTAAATGAGCAACTTCCAGGAAAAAGTAACATTCATATGGGATCTTGCAGACCTTTTAAGAGGATCCTATAAGCGAAACGAATATCAGAAGGTTATACTACCATTCACTGTTCTTAAAAGATTTGATAGTGTACTTGAATATTCTAAAAAAGATTTCCTAATTAAATATAACAATCTCAAGGATACTATTGAAAGTCGTGACCATCCTTTTCTCTATGGAGCAGCGGTGGATAAGGAAGGTAATGAATTAGGGTTTTATAATTACTCCCATTATGATTTTAAATCGCTCCTGGAAGATCCTGACCATATTGAAGAAAATTTAATGCATTACCTGGACTGTTTCAGCCCCAACATCCAGGACATATTCGACAATTTCTATATTAAAAACCATATAAGCCGCCTGTCCAAGGCCAATCTATTATTTTAACTCATTAAAAAATTCTCAGAGTCCAAAGTGGATTTACACCCAGATAAGGTATCCAACCATGAGATGGGAACCATATTCGAGGAATTAATAAGGAAATTCTCAGAACAGTCCAATGAAGAGGCCAGGGAGCACTTTACACCTCGTGATGTGGTTAAGCTGATGACCCGTCTTATCTTCATTGAAAATGGGGTTCATCTACAGGACCCTAATTTGATTATAAAGATATATGATCCTGCCTGTGGAACTGGTGGTATGCTAACCAGTTGTGAGAATTTCATAAGGGAATTTAACACCAGAGCAGATGTGGTTTTATACGGACAAGAAGTTAACCAGGAGATTTATGCCATCTATAAGGCAGACATGCTCATCAAGGGAGAAAAATCTGAGAATATCAAAGGACCGTCCAGCACCCTATCTGATGACCAGCTACCAGATGACCGGTTCGATTTCATGATCTCCAATCCACCTTATGGCCGTAAATGGGAGCAGGATAAAGAAGTAGTGCAGAAAGAAGCTGAAAAGGGATTTGAAGGACGATTCGCAGCTGGTTTACCCAGAATAAACGACGGACAATTACTATTCCTGGAGCACATGCTCTCTAAGATGAAGGATGGAGATGAAAGATCCAGGATAGCAGTCATCACCAATGGTTCGCCCCTGTTTACGGGAGATGCCGGGTCTGGTGAAAGCAACATACGCCGGTGGATAATTGAAGAGGATTATCTGGAGGCAATAATCGGACTTCCAGACCAGCTATTCTACAACACCGGTATCCGGACCTATATCTGGGTTTTAACCAACCAGAAACCCGCTGAAAGGGTGGGTAAAATCCAACTGGTAGACGCCACATCCAGATACGTGAAAATGAGGAAGAGCCTGGGAAATAAGAGACACCAGCTCAGTGATAAGGATATTGAAGATATTTTAGACCTTTACTGTCGATTCGATGAGAATGATGTGATCAAAGTCTTTGACAATGAAGACTTCGGCATACACTAAGGTAACTGTGGAGAGACCATTACAGTTGAACTATAAGGTAAGTGAAGAACGCCTGGAGAATCTCTATGCAATCAATGCCTTCAGCAAACTAGCATTAAGCAGGAGTAAAGATCCTGAGACCAAACTCAGGGAAGAAAATGAGGGAAAACAGGTGCTGGATGAGATCACTCTAGCCTTCCAAAAAATCGGCAAACCATACCAGAACTGGAATGAATTTGAAAAAATAGTAAAGAAAACCCTGAAAAAATTCCAACTCTCACCAGCGTTTATAAAAAACATCATAATGGCCTTATCCGAGCATGATGGGGCTGCAGACCATGTGACAGATGCCAAAGGCAATAAAAAACCAGATCCTAAACTCAGGGACACAAAGAAGAATATCTTCATCAATGTAATAAAAAGATTGAGGGGGATTAAAGTTAGGAATTAAATCTTTAGGTTCAATTGGATCTTTAAAAATCTCCAAATCTCGAATCTCTATTGCAAAACCGTTTTCTCTATTTCCAAAATAATTAAAAAATTCATCCTTTTCTATGCCTGCAAAATTACCCAAATTTTGCCATAATGTTTGGGGGTGGTCCTTTATTATTTCACCTATGGTAAATTTACCAATTAATTTTTTAATAGGGTTGGTTGAATAAATATAAGCCTTAAATACATTATTCCGTTTAAATATCGATTTTCTGAACTCATACTTTTTACTTTCATTTATGATTTCATTAACATATTTTGGTTTAATCGAAAGTAAAACTGCCATTCTACCACTCAAAAGCTTTTATTATGTTATATTTATCTGTTATGTTAGTTATAGATTGTGGCGCTGCTTTTAAAACGTTTCTCTTTTTTAATTCATTTAGTATAATGGGTTTGGGTAAGTTCATTATCATAACAAATAGAATTACAAAAGTTCTTTTTATTGATATTTCTTCAATCTCTTTTTCAGAGTAAACAGTTCTTTTACCAACAGTTTGGATAATATCTTCCTTATTTCGGTCTGAAAAAACCTTTTCAACGATTCCTAGTGTTGTTATTTCTTTTAGATCATGGGATCTGTAAAAAAAGATAAGATCTCCCGGAGTCATCTTTCTTACTGCGTTGCATATATAAGCTTTTTTAATTGTATTGCCTTCAACTATAAACTCACCGGCAAATTCCGTGATGCTTGTTTGTCTTTCTTTATAATCAACAAATAATCTGCGATGGAATTCAGGACGTATAGGAACTATGAATTTGTTTACATCCAAACCATCATAGAAATGAGGGTAAAAAATTTTTGCAACTTTTACTGGTCCTTCCGTTTCATATAAATTCCTTAAATCATTTTTATTTGGTTTTAGTTCCTTTATAAAGACATCATCACCATATTTCTTATTTTTTCCAGCAAATATAAACCCATATTCAGTTATAAGATCAACTAAATGATCATGTGTTTAG
>MVQZ01000333.1 GCA_002067565.1 Methanobacterium sp. PtaU1.Bin242
CAGCATTTTCCCGTTAATGCCCATGCCATGTATTTTGCCATCGTCTGAAGCAGCCGACCAGCTTGACAGTACTATATAAGCAGAGACAGCATCCGATAGATCATCATCAACCGTAATAATGCATTCTTTCCGTTTCCCGACTCTGACGGCAAAATTCTCATCCAGTCTCTTTGTATTATACATTTTTACGACTGATCCTTTCTGCATCAATCCCTTGTATTCAAGTGTTTGAGTCAGGTAACTCAGCCCATTGTCTGAGTTGATTTTTGCAATGATCCTTATGATGATGGGTTATTAAGATTAAATCAGCTTTTTTAAGGTTTTTTTCTGGCAATCCGTCGATGGGATCTGGCCATGTGCTGAATTCAACCTTCCACGGATAATTTATAAAATAGGTTTTCAAATAAGCTGGATCGATGTAGATGACTTTATCGGATGTTTTTATCTGGAACCATGATGGTGGGAACCATTTTAGAGAAATTACCATGGAAAAATCACCATAATCAGCTATTTTTTGGGTTTTATTGTTTTATTTATGAGTTTATCAAATTTCTTTTCACTCATTACTTCATGAGTCAGGAATTCTCCATTATAGAAAACACTGAAAATACCGAATGGAGTGGGTAAATCTTTAGCCTGCTTTAAACTTTCTACTTTAATTTTTTCGCAGGGAATATCATACTTAGTTGCTGTTTCTATCATTATATCCACATAATCCGCATTAAATGGACATAAATCTGAGTAATAAAATGTAAGGCCTTCTTTATTCTCTATTGTGGCCTTTTTTGCTTTTTCGGTAAATTTTGGATCTGGAGAATTTTCCTTAAATTTTTTTACCAGCATTTCAAAGTAGGGTGGGGCTGTGTCGCATACCTCAAAACCTTTTTTTATATAAAATTTCTTATCCACTGTAAATGGAAGTTTCTTTCGTCCTGTAACAGCTACAAGTCCATTGGTATCTTTACAGTCATTTTCACATTCTTGCAGAAGTTTTGATCCTAATCCTTTTCCTTTGTAACGTCCTGATACCCATAAACACTGTATAAAAACATAATCCTGTGCTTCAATTGGAAACCAGGCATATTCCGCTGGGACATACTCAATAAATACTTTTCCTCTTACATTGAACTTTTTAAAAGTATGGCCTTCTGGAAATCTTTCTTTCAACCATGTTTTTTTAATTTTTGCTCTTTTTACATTTGTTGCATCATTACCAATGGCACAGCAGATGTGTTCGCTGTCAATATTATCCTTAGTTAGAGTTATTATCTCAAGCTCCCGATTGACCATTGAATCCACCCTATTTTACATTCTATCCATCTATCAGATCTTTTATCCATTATATTTTTGACATTCTGGGCATATATATGAAGATGAACCTAAAACATTCATTTTAACAATTTTAGCTCCACATCTGGCGCATTTCATATCTTTCGTGGATTGATCAGCTATTCTGACATATTTTCCTGTTTCCCCAAACAGATCATACTCCTTAAAACTTCCACCTTCTTTTATTGCCTGATTTATTGTTTTAACCAGTACATCATACAGTTTCTTCTTTTCTTCATCGCTTAATATTGATACTTTGGATTTGGGATGTATTTTAGCTGAATATAGAATATCGTTGATGTAAGCATTGCCCAATCCTGAAATTTCACTCTGTAAGTTAAGCACTCCTTTTATTCCCCTGTTTTTATATCTGGATAATACATTATCAAAATATGAATAGGTAAATTCCATATCAATCGGTGAGGGTCCCAGATTTCCAGCATATTTATGGTTTTCTAGTTGTTCCTTATCTGCTACTTCTAAAAAGGCGTAGAGAGATGATTGGAATGTTAAAGCTGTTCCGTCTTCAAATTTGAAAAGAACATGAGAGTTAGGGGGTATTTCATCATCCTTGGAGTGATAAAGAAATTTTCCAATAATTTCACCTAACATTAAAATTTTTCCATTTTGAAATTCTAAAAATATCCATTTACCATGGGTTTTTATGGACTTGATAGGGCTGTTTTGTATTTCATCCTTTCTTTTATCCAGGTTACACATTCCCTGTTTAATAAGGCTTTTAGAACGATCTCCCAGTATGATTTCGGTTATAATTTTACCTTTTATGGTTATATCCATTTGTTTGGAGAGTTTAATTATTTCCGGTAATTCAAATCCCAATGTTATTCCCCCCTGACATTAAATATTTTTTTTATTTTTTTAAATCATTTTACCGGTTTTTTTATTTCTAGGGGTACATAGAAATCAACCTCTGATTCAGGGTTATCCATTCCCATGAATCTGTCCTTATCATAAGCCAGGACCATGTAGGGATGGGCTTCGTCATAATCTGAGTTTGGAAGCCAATCTTTCCAGATGTATTCGCCTCCTTGGAACATATTTTCTCCTTTAAAGGTGAATACCGCATATTTTGTGGTGGGAAGTCTTTTACAAAACATTTCAACTGGCATTTTTTCCATTTGCCTAACTTCAATCCCCACATAAACATAAAATTTTCCAGTTTCCCGGTAATCATCCGGTTGAATGTGCACTTCATATGCCCGGTCATTAATGGCTTCTTTCTGTAGTATATGTTCATATTTTTGATATAACTTAAAAAATCGGTTCCAGAGTATTCCAATTTCATTTTCTATGGTCCATTCCTGGCTGGAGTGAAATGGATCCCCATAATAAACACAACCAACCATTTTTAAAGCCTTTTTTCCCGTTATTTTAATTTTTTTGGGCTTGACATGGTTGTGTTTAAACTTCATCTGTATACATCCTTAAGTCATTCATCTGACTTAATTATCTCCTGATAATAATGAATAGTAGCAGATACTAATCTAATTTAAATATTAGTGTCTCTACTTTTTCAGACATTGATATATTTTTTTGTACCCCTCCTGTATTAATTATTTATATTTGATCTTCTTTTATGATTCAAAAGAGTTTATATTGATAGTTTTTCCTATTAATCATCTTAATATTCTCCTTTCCATTCTGGCCATAGGAATGAAAGCCATTTTGGGAGTTTTGGTTCTTTTACTCTATCAAAAGCAGGAATATATGGTTTCACATCAATAATCGGAGTTTCATCAAAAGCATCAATACCAGAAATCTCAACTGTTCCCTCTTTTTCATTGACATCAATTACCCGACAGGTAGTTGATGCTAAAGGATTTGGCCGGTATTCTGCACGGGTGGCAAAGATACCAGTTAATTTATTGGTGGCATATGGCGGTTTGGTGCGTAATGCTGTTCGATATTTATCATCTGAAAACTTATCCGCCCACCAAAACACCATAACGTGGCTGAAATCTGCAAGGTATTTTAATGCAGGTCTATATGGTTCCATAATTTCCAGATATGTTTTAGAATTATTATTTTTCACTTCACCAATTTTATAGATTTTAAATACTTCCTGAGGCCCAGCAATATCATAAAACTCTATAATTGAATTTATATCTTCTAGGGTTGACTTTTTAATTATAGGAAACTGTATTTCGGTTAATATCTCGCTTTCCGGCACCTCCAGAGGACTGTTAATATAAAGTTCCCTGGGAGCTCCAATCATCTCAAATCCCTCTCTGGCAATGTATTCCATCATCCTTCCGTAAGCAGGACCTATCTCATAATAGGGTCCCTGGTAGATGAGGGATAGAACATGGTGTTGGGGCATTACTTTGATTTGGACTCGTTCATCATCCTTAACCTCACCTTGGATGGGTATTCCCACATCATATTCCATTTTATCTGGCGGTACTTCCAGAGGACTGGTATAATACACCACAAATGGCGGTCCCATAATTTGAATACCTTTTTCCATTATCCATCCTGTTAATTCTCCTATTATTTCTCCCATCTCTTCAACTGGACCCATATGGGAAATACTGGCTATCTGATCTTCTTTCACTGTCTTGAATTCAATTTCCATACAAAAATCTCCATTTCAATTAGTCTTGGATAGGATATATTAGCTCATCATATTAAAAGTTTATTATTATGTGGAATATTATTCCATGTTTATCTGAACTTTTTGATTGGGATACAACAAATAGAAAATTAAAAAGCATTAATTAAAGATAAAAAACTTATTATCTAACTAAAAAAAAGATTAATCTATGGATAAAAAAAGTAATTTAGACTCATCAGGAGAATTTCTCTTAAATTCATCAGCTGAAATAGTCTCTATTTTAAAAACAATCGCCCATAAAAAACGATTCGAAATTCTTATTCTTCTTTTAGATGGACCTTTAACTTTCCAAATATTGCTTGAGGAAACTAATTTAAAGAAATCCGCATTAGCCAACCACCTAAACGATTTAAAAGAGAAGTCTCTGGTGGAAAAAATTCAGCACGGCACATACAAGATTACTGATGATGGAAAAACCTATATTAAATCAATTGAAACTGCTTACAGGGAAAATATTACCCTGAAGAGGAAAATAGAGGAAACAAAACAAAGATTGAAACTTACAAAATCATTCTTAGAACGTAATAAAAAATGAAAATTCCTGTGAGATGATTTAATTGAAATTACAATTTAAAAAAACATCTGAAGAAGCCAGAAAGGCCATGTGCCAGGCCGCTGTGAATATTGATCATGCATCACAGAGAGGATTTGAGGAAATAAAACTTGCACAGGATCAAATAAGCAAATTTACAAATCATGACCATGTTAAGATAGTTAATAGCGGAAATTCGGCAATTCTAGGGATTATGAGTGCCTTTAAAGGCAGGATAATGATTCCTGATCAGGGTGGATGGATCGGCTTTAAAAATATAGCAGAATTTCTGGGTCTTAAGACAACAGAAGTTCAGACCAGACTGGGGATCCTTGACCCTGAAATTGTTGCAAATGCTATTGATAATTATAATCCAGAAGCACTTTTTATTACCAGCTTTGCCGGATATATTGCAGAACAACCTGTAAAGGAGTTGTATGAGGTTTGTATTGATAGTGGTGTTTTTTTAGTGGAGGATGCCTCTGGAGGAATTGGGGATAGAAAAAATCATGTTGGAAATGGGGAGCATGCTCATGTGATAGTGGCTTCCACAGGTTCGCCTAAAATAGTAAATGTGGGTAATGGTGGATTTATTTCAACAAACCAAGATGAAATCTTTAAAAGAAATAAAACTATTTTAAAAATCTTGAAGGCTGATCCCATCACCTGCTCCGGTATATCTGTAGAAATCAAAAATGCACCCTCAATTTTATCAAAAACAATCACTGCATGTGATTTTGTTAAAAAAGAATTTAAATCAGCTATTTATCCTGATAAAAGGGGAATTACAGTTGCTATAAAGACTGATGAACCCTGGAAATTAGGATATTTACTTAGAAAACGCTTGAATATTGAAGGGAGAAGTATGATAACAGTCTGCCCCCGATATGAGAGAGTTATGGCAGATGCAGTTTGTCTGGAGATTAAAAATCTGGATATATCCTGTCTTGAAAATGATCATTTAAGCAGAATAATCCAGATAACTATAGAAGAGATGGATAATGTTTCTATCTAGATAAAGAATGTTAAAATCCAGTTAATTGGGATAAAATGAAATCTTATAAATTAAATCCTAGTATTTGCCTATTATTTGTATTTCTAGATCCAAATTTAACTTTTTTTTAGTTAAGCTTCCACTATCAGTAGCGTTGTTCGCTCCATCAGAGCCCGGGTAATATCTCCTGCAGTATTTACTTCCAGATCAGAAATTCCATAAATACTCTTTAAAACAGTATTATCTGGCTTTATAACATCATCATCCCTTTTGCCTAATAGGGATTCCATTTGATCCATTAGATCATTACTACAACCTACAGCAACAGCACATATATTTATTTCGCCATTTTTTATCCCTAAAATGTTAATAGCCTTTGATATTTGCCTTTGAGCTGATGCACGAACACATATTTCCAGTCCCAAATCCTGGGCAATGTTCTGATGTCGTTTAAATGCCTTAATAGCATGAAGAGTGGCATGAATAATATGTTCCGACCCGGCAATTCCATCAGCATTTAAAAGTTGGACAGTACAATCTTTATCTGTGTTTTCTCCAGATAACTCTCGCTTCACCGTTTTTCTGCTTATCTCTTTAACTTTTTGCATTATTTCTTGATAATCATTTATGCTGGATTTGAAACCTGCTATTTTTATTTGATATCCACTATTTCCATCAACATTACATCCCAAATTGTCCATCAACATTACATCCCAAATTGTCCATCAACATTACATTCTATAATGTCCATTTCATAATGATTTGAATTTTTAACCTATAAATCCCCTTCTTTTATCTTTTTTACAAATTTACTGCTTAATATTTTATTTATTCCACCAATATATGCTTCTACACTGGCCATTATGATATCTGGCTGTGTGCTGCGTGCTGTGACGATGTTACCGTCATGTTTAAGCTTTACAACCACATCGATCAGAGCATCGGTACCTCCGGTGATGGCATCCACATGATATTCTTCCAGCTCGATATCTGCAAAGTCTTTTATACTTTTCCTTATGGCCACTATGGCTGCGTCCACAGGCCCTATACCAATACCTGCCTCCAAAACCTCGTTACTGTCTATGTTAAGTTTCACGGATGCTGTGGGAGTGACCTTGTTTCCAGATACTATGGTAAGCTCATCCAGCTCAACCACTTTCTCAGACATTAATCCCAGCACATCCTCAGTGATAGCCTGTAAATCCACATCAGTAACACATTTACCCATATCACCCAGGGCTTTTATTCTGGAGAATATTTGCTGGAATTTCTCATCATCCACTCTCAATCCCATCTCCTGGATGCGTTTGCGGATGATGTGGGATCCTACATGTTTTCCCATTACAAATCTTCTCTTATGGCCTACCAGTTCCGGCGTTATGGGTTCATAGGTCTCTGCTTTCTTTATCACTCCATCAGCATGTATTCCTGATTCATGGGCAAATGCATTTTCCCCCACTATGGCCTTGTTGGGCTGTATATGAACACCGGTGATTCTGGCAACCATTCTAGAGATTTCATAGAGCATTTCAAAATTTATACTGGTTTTTACCTGATACAGTGAATATAGTGCCATCACAGTCTCTTCTAAAGATGCATTTCCTGCTCTTTCTCCTATTCCATTAACCGTTACATGGGCCTGGCCTGCCCCTGCCCTTAATCCTGAAAGTGAATTGGCCACTGCCAGTCCAAAATCATTGTGGCAGTGCACACTTAAGGGCACGCCGAGCTGGGAAAGACGTCCATAAAAGTCATAAGCTTTCTCCGGGGTTAACATTCCCACAGTGTCACAGGCACATATCCTTTTTGCACCAGCATCAATCCCTTCCCGGAATAACTGGGTGAGATATTCAAAATCACTCCGGGTTGAATCTTCTGCAGATAATTCAACCAGCAAACCCTGATCAACCGCATATTTTGTGGTTTCAATGGCCAGGTTTTTAACTTCTTCCCTGGTTTTTCTTAATTTATGTTTAATGTGCAGATCTGAAGTGGGAACTACCAGATGCACACTGTCCACCCCGCAATCCAGGGCAGAGTCCACATCACCTTTAACCGCCCGGGCAAAACTACATATCTCCGCAGATAAACCTTCAGAAACTACTTTCTTTATTCCCTCTCTTTCACCTTCTGAAGTTATGGCAGAACCAGCCTCAATAACATCAACTCCCAGTTCATCAAGTTTGATAGCTATCCTTAATTTCTCATCAGGAGTAAGAGAAACTCCCGGTGTTTGTTCACCGTCTCTAAGTGTGGTATCCAGTATTCTAACGTCCAAGGGATCCCCTTCTTTACTTTTCAAATCTTTTTTTTAATATTATCTATAATTAATATCAACTCATGAGAATAAGTCACTTTATTGATTATTGGCAGAATGGTTATTATAAGATTTTATAATCAATCATCCTCTAATGATCAGAAATATCTAGATTTTCAAATTCTTGGATAATACAGATATAACCCGGGTTAAACTTTTATGCATTCTTATATGGTGCTGTTCTATTATTTCAAATTTTGTACCTTCCAACAATTTCCCTATATCCATATAATGTGGTGTGGCCATGCAAACACGGCCATCATCTTTTATTATGTCCTCTAAAGATAAAAGTGCCTCTCCACAGAGTCTTTGACTTTCTTCGCCCCTTGTTGAAGCAGAAATACCGTAGGGTGGGTCGGTGGCCACCCCATCTACTTTATAAGGGAGTTTTAGTTTTCTAACATCTGCTTGGAAAACATCATAATCATTTATATCACAATACATGAGGTTTTCTATTGTTCCTTTTACCATTTTAGGATCAATATCTGTGCCCACCACCCTGGTGCCGATAATTCCCGCTTCTATAAGAATGCCTCCTGTGCCACAGAATGGATCTAATAATCTTTCTCCATTTTTTATGTGTGTCAGATTCACCATACAACGGGCCAGTTTGGGGCTCATAGAACCAGGATAGAAAAAGGGTCTTTTATGGGGTTTTAACTCAAAGAAATGTTTTTTGGGAATTTTAAATAGTCTAATTCCCATGAAGGCCATATTTTCAATTAATACCATTCTTAAAAATATTTCGGGATTTTCCAGATTTACCTTAGCTTTATTTCCAATTTTAGATTTTATTATCCCACCAATATCTCTTTCAAGTTCTAATGTGTTGATGTCGGATTTTTTTCCCATCTTCTTTATTCTTACCGCGTATTCACCTGTTACCACATTTTCCCAGGGGAATTTTTGAATTTCACTATTAATACTGGCTTTATCTGTACTTATAAAGATTTGAAAAATCTCATGAGTTAATGCAAGTCTTCTCAGGGATGATTTAAACTTTAAGAATGATTTTTCTGAGATTTCCAGGATTAAAAATCCGTTAAATCTTTTTTTGATGGCAAACTTTATATTTTCCGCCTTTAAAACGGCTTTTAGTTCTGCCTCCGGCAGAGTTTGATGTTCAAGGGATAATATGAAGGCTATTTCCATAA
>MVQZ01000334.1 GCA_002067565.1 Methanobacterium sp. PtaU1.Bin242
CCGCCATAAGCAGGACAAAATCACGTTCAGAGACTATTCCCACGATTTTATCCTGGGCATCAACTATTGGAAGTGCTCCCACTCCTTTTTTTATCATTTTAACTACTGCGTCACTGATGGAATCTTTATCAGTTAGAACATGCACTTTTCTGGTCATTATCTTTTTAACGGATTCATTTACAGCGGCTAGGAAGTTTCCCTGGTATTTTTCTTCAAGAATCTTGTACTTGTCTCCGCCGCCTAAAAAGTCCAGGATATCCATGGAAGTTACTATTCCCTGAAGTTTCCCTGTTCCTGGATCAGTTATAGGAAGCCTTCTAAACTTGTTTTTTACCATGGTGTCTGCAGCTTCCTTTATGGTGGCACTTTGAGGTGCAGTTACCACCTCTCTTTTGGCTAAACTCATCACATCCCCTTCATGTTCAGAGGTATGTGTCTTAAACTCCAATGGACCTCGATCCATTGATTTTACAATGTTTATGGTATCTTTTCTTCTCATTAGTACACCTCATCTATATAAGATTAAATTCACTGTTGGAATATTCTCTATCATGAAATTTGTATTAAATTTTCTAGTTATATTTACAAAAATAGGATTATTAATTATTTTTATCCCGAGCAGACAATTTAAACAGAAGATCATCTTAGATATGACCATAAAATATCTTCTCTTGTTACTATACCATTTAAATCAGCCTTTATAACTCTGTTTGGTTCTTTTTTAACATACACTGGATTTTCAACTACTGGTAATCGCCCTATATCGTATTCCACCATCATCTGGGCAACTTTGGCAATGTTATTCTGTGGTGTGGTGACTAATGGCGGAGTCTTCATAATCTTCTCCACCTTAATGGATCGCTTGATTTCACCTGATTCTCTGCCTATTCTGATGTGACCGGAATTTATGATATCTTTTCGGGTTATTATTCCAATGAGCTTCTTATTCTTTAACACTGGAAGGCCTGAAAATCCTGTTTCATCCATTAAATCCCATACTTTCGATATTGGATCGTCAAAATTACAGGTTATCACATTTTCAGTTGTTATTTCACCTATAATTTCATTATGGGGCTTGGCACCGTTGTAAAGTAGTTTTCGGAGTATGTCCACCACGCTGACTATCCCCACCAGGTGCATGTTATCAGTTGATTCCACTATCGGTGCCTGTACTGTATCTGCCCGGAGTAATTTCTGGCCAAGGTCCAAAACATCCATATCCGGTGTGCTAATCACCTTGGGATGTTCCATCACTCCCCTTGCATCTATATTGGATTTGGTTGCGGAGATATTCATAATATCTCCCCTGGTTATTATTCCTTCAAGACGATTATTTGATACAACTGGTATTGCACGGAAACCATCCTCACGAAGAAGGGATCTTACCTTGGTGGCCTGAGTGTTAACGGAAACTGTTAAAGGGTCGGATGTCATGATTTCATTTACATCACTCACATTATTCCCCCTCTATTTCTTCCCTGCATTCTTCACATAGATATTTACCATCAACTTCTTCTAAATAATCCATAAAATTACCACAAACCTCACAGACTCCTGGAACTAGATTTTCACCAGTTGAATATCCTTTTTGTCCGTTATGGTTTTCCATTCTAGCGTTTTCCACTAGAATATCTGTTAATTCTGGAGAAACCATCAGAACATCTGTTGAGGTTATTATGCCTACCAGAACTCCATCATTAACAACTGGCAATCTTCTTATGTTATTTTTGGCCATGAGTCTGGCTGCTTCGTTCAATTCACTTCCAGGATGGATTGATATGAGGTTTTTTGTCATAATTTCTTCAATAGCTATCTTGCTTGCTTTAATATCCTTTGAAACAACTTTACTGATGATATCACTCTCGGTGATCAATCCTTCCGGCTCAGAGTTGCTCTTCACTATGAGGCTGCCTATCTTGTATCTGGTCATCAATAGGGCTGCATCTGCAACACTGGTCTGGGGGCCTACGGTTAATACATTTGATGTCATGGCGTCGTGTACTGTTACTTTGGTATCCATTTCCATTACGAAAACCTCCTATCTTATCTTTAGAAGTTTATGAATTTGAGGTATGGTAAGAACGTCTAAATATTCTCCTGATTTTTCAGAGAACTTAAATAATTTAAGGCTGTGTTTCTTCCAATTATCCAGCGGACTGGCCGGCTGTATAACTAATGACAATTTTGAGACGTTATGAATCTCATGAGCTATCTTGGAGGCTATAAAAGTTACTCTGTCCAATTCTGTGGAAGGTAACACAACTAACTTACAGTAAGTATTTATGCCCTCTTCTATTAATAGGTTTATGGATTCCAGCTCATCATCCAACAGATCATCCCAGTTAGAAACAGCCTCATGTTCTGGTAATTTTATATCAACAGACGCATATTTTATTAAATCCACTATCTTCTCCAATTCATGAGGTAAAGAGCCGTTAGTTTCAATAAGAGCATCTAAATTACATTTTTCTAAAAATTCTCTTATAAAATCAGCATGCAGGAGTGGTTCACCACCGGTTAAAGAAATTGAATGGAAATCAGGAGTTAATAAATTTTTTATTTCCCTGTAAAGTTCATCTATAAATATTTCATTCCCATATAATGGATTTCTGCTTAGAGGGGTATCACAGTAATTGCAGTTCAGATTACAGCCTGAAAATCTTACAAATATCTGTCTTCTTCCCAATAGTTTTCCTTCACCCTGAATACTGGAGAAAACCTCACTTACATACGCCTTCATAACCCACCTTTTATTGCATTCTTTTATTTTTAGCTCCCTTTCATTCTATTCTATTACTTATTCGCTCCCTTTTATCCTACTCAATTTATTCGCTATTTTGTTTATTATTCCTCTTTAAGCGTGTTGTGTGAAATAGGCTCCCTGTCCTATTCCCTCATTTACACATACCTGAACACTGGAAATTTCATCATCTGCCCTATTTTCAGACTTTTTTATGGAATTGAAGATTTTCTCTGCGAAATATTCTGCCAGTTCTTCTGCGGAGGTGGACTTTAAGGGAAGCAGACAACAGTCTTCTTGGGGCAATTTATAATTTTTATGGCCAATGGAGAACTCCACATCATTTTCCAGATTTTTAAATTCAATTTCATCACTTTTTAACGGTATTAAAACTTTATGATCAAGTTTTGAGCATATTTGGCGAGTTATTTCCTTAACCTTTTTGAAGTCCACCACAAATCCAAATTCACCGCATCTTTCACCTTCCACCACCACATCCACGTGGTAGGAATGTCCATGAATACCTCCACAAAACTGGTGTTTTGGGATCATATGCGCTGATGAAAACCTTAAATTAGCATGAATTCCGTTTATAACAATTTTCATAAAGATATACCTCTTAATTTTTGATTTTGAATTAAAATTTGATATTTAAGATAATTATCCAATAGAGTACAAATAATTGATATCCAATTATCTAATTTAGATATTATTGAATAATCCAGATATTATAAATTAAAATACCTTTGTTTTAGTTATATCGCCTTCAATTAACGATATTTCATTTATATATTTTTCACAAGCTTTATCTGAAAAAATAAAAATATCATCTCTATCTATACTTTCTAAACAGTCGGAAAGACAGGCTGTTTCCACATCAGATGGTGTCCCATTATTGGTCAGATTCAGGGCAAAGTGTATTTTCATACTGCTATTAGAACAGGTGGCTATGGAGACGCTGAGTTTTCCCTGCTTTTTACTTTGTTGTTGGCTTAATTTCCTTAAATCCTTTTGATGGTTTGAATTTTCTTGAACCTCTTTTTGATAATCTGATCCTCTGCTATACAAATCATCACCTTCTCTTATGGTTTTCATTCCCATTTCATCCAGAAGATCCTTGATAATCATTACAAATAACCGTTGTCTGTGGTAACAGAGTCTTATATCTGCAGGTTGACAGTCAAAGTGCTCGATTATGAAGTGTAAGAGTTCATCTCCCTTTATTTCCAGACCATGATCTTCATAATCTATCAGATTATCAGGTTCAATCTCCATAGGCCCTATCCAGCTTACTATGCTAGAATCTTTTATTTGAAATTTTCTAAATGCCCACATGGGCTCTATTTGACTCCCATCATAAATTAATTCTTCTTTAAGCTTTAAATGCTTCATAAACTCACTCATTATCCATTGATTCAATGAATCATATATCATACAATAAATATAATGCAATTTAATTAACATTCAGTGTGTTATTATTTATTGTGTAATATTATTATAATTTAACTTAATTTTATTATAATTCTAAATAATTGTAAATATAATGTGGATTT
>MVQZ01000335.1 GCA_002067565.1 Methanobacterium sp. PtaU1.Bin242
TTGTAGAACCGCTTTTCCGGTATTTTTTCATATCCAAGTAATAGGTACTGGTGGGGGTGTTATCCACAACCTTCCAGGCATCATCACTTAAGGTCAATGCAGCCATTCCTGGAGGGGCGGCCAGACATTTTTGGGATCCGGTAACACAGATATCAATATTATAACCATCTACAAAGACATCATCCCCACCCAGGGAGGAGACGGTGTCCACCACATAAAGAGCATCATAATCTTTAACTACCTTTCCCACGTCATCTATGGGGTTGGTAACTCCGGTTGAGGTTTCATTATGGACTATAGTAACTGCTTTAATGTCATCTTCCTCTTCCAGGATATATTTCACATCTTCCGGTTTAACTCCATGCCCCCATTCTACCTCAAGCTCAATGGGAATTCCTCCGTGGGTTTCGGTTATTTGCATGAATCTTTCCCCGAATTTACCACCCACAATATTTAAGACTTTATCGCCTTTTTTCACGATATTTCCCATGGCTGCTTCCATGGCTGCTGTTCCAGAACCAGTCAATAAATAAGATTGGTTCTCAGTCTGGAATACTTCAGACATCATTTCTGTGGTCTCTGTGAGAATTTCGCCGAAAACAGCGCTTCTATGGTTCACTATATTCTCAGACATAGCTTTTAAGACCTGAGGAGCCACTCTAGTAGGTCCTGGTATCATCAGCAACGTCTCATCCATCTAAAAAACCTCCAAGTTTAATATACAATTTATTTATATTGGGTATCACTATCCTATCATATGAACCTTGTTATATGGTTTACTTGGTATGATGAAATACTCCAGAAATTCGGTTTTCCCCGAGCAGATGATGAGAAATCAGCACAAATTTTAAATAACCTTTTAAAATCTTCAGATAGATTATCACTTTCTGATATTCCTTCAAAAATGGATGCAATAGTTTTTGGAGCAGGACCCTCAATTAAAAAGAATATAAATGAAATAAAAATTCTTGATCTGTCCAAATTCATTCTTATAGCTGCTGATGGAGCAACCACAGCACTTTTAGAAGAAAATATTATCCCAGAGATAGTGGTTACGGATTTAGATGGTGAAATGAAGGATATAATCTATGCTAACCAGGAAGGATCCTTGATAGTGGTACATGCCCATGGAAATAATATAGAAAAGGTGAAAGAATTTGTTCCCTCTTTGCAAAGGATAATGGGAACCACTCAAAGCACCCCTCTTGAAAATGTCCATAACTTCGGTGGTTTCACTGACGGAGATCGCGCTTTGTTTCTGGCAGTTGAATTAGGAGCTTCAAATATCATCATGGCTGGTATGGATTTTGGAAAGATAGTAACTAAATATTCCCGGCCTGATATGGAGAAGTCAGAAGGTAAAGCCGATGATGTAAAAAAATTAAAACTGGAATATGCCAAAGCATTGGTGGAATGGATAGCTGCAAATGAAGATGTGACTATTTTTAATATATCCCATGGAGAGAAATTAAAGGGTGTGCTGGATGTTAATGCGCATGATTTAAATAAGATATTAGAATAAACTTGAAAAAGAAATTATATTTGAAATTATAATTAAGATCATATTGGATATCCTCAAGATATCACACTAGAATATTGTTTTCAGAATATTTACAAATCAGAAACAAGAGATAACATTAAATTTAGTGCATATCCATGAAACAATTTGAAACAGTGAACGGAGAAGATTTTGAGGTTATTTCCTCCACAGAAAAATGTATTCAATGCAAATTCCAATGTAAAATCATTGTAAACCCAGTTAAACAGGTGAATATAACCTGCAGGCATCCTAAAGGACCGGGAAGTCCATTACATTGTATATATTTTAAGCATTTGTGAATAAAATTTTTAATTTAAATATTTTAAGACATGTGATTTAATAGATTTTATCTGAGTACCAGGTAATTAGATATAATCTATGGAGATTAAAAGTAGCTAATTAGATATAATCATATTATATAATAGCATAAAAATTTACATAAGTAAATAAACTGTAAATAATAGTGAAGGATGCCCTCATGACCATAGATGACATTTTAATGCATGATGAAACCATATTCCGAGATATACGTGTTTTTAATCAGGATTACGTGCCTGATAAATTTTTACACAGAGAATCTCAGATGGAAGCACTTACCCTTTGCCTGAGACCAGCTTTAAAGGGTGGAAAACCTATCAATGCTGTGGTGGTGGGTTCCTGCGCTACGGGTAAAACCACCGCCATAAAGAAGGTTTTTGAAAGGGTGGAGGAGTACTCTGACAAGATTTTATGCGTTTATGTCAACTGCCAGTTGCACACCACCCGTTATAACATATTCTCTCAGATCTATCAGAAGATATTTGGACATTTACCTCCAGAGACAGGTATACCCTTCTCCCGCATTTATCAGAATATAATGAAGTACCTGAAGGATAAGGATCAGGCACTGGTGGTAGCGTTAGACGATGTAAATTACCTTTTCCACAGTAAAAATGCTAATAAAATATTTTACGATATTTTAAGAGCATATGAAGAGTTTGAAGGAGTTAGAACTGGGTTATTTGCAATAATATCGGATATAGAATTCCGATATATTCTGGATAAAAATGTAAACTCTGTTTTCATACCGCAGGAAATCATATTTGATCCTTACACCATTCAGGAGATGAGAAACATCCTAAAAGAGAGGATTAAAGCAGGATTTTATCCTGATGTGGTATCAGAAGAAATTCTGGATCAAATAACCGAAAATACAACATCAATTGGCGATTTAAGAGCAGGAATAGATCTTCTGGGTTTGGTGGGGAATATTGCAGAAGCAGATGCATCAAAAACCGTTAATGAAGAACATCTCCAAATAGCCATTAAAAATTCCAGTTCAGTGAGTCTTAAAAGCACTCTGGGAAATTTATATGAAAATGAGAAAACATTGCTTGGAATTATATTGAAAACTGAACAGGAAAATCGGGTTGCCGGAAACCTGTACAAACTTTTAAACCAAACTAAACCATTAAGTTATGCTTCTTTTGACCGATTATTAAATAAATTGGAGTTTTTAAGACTAATTGATATAAAGTTCACGGGAGAAGGTA
>MVQZ01000336.1 GCA_002067565.1 Methanobacterium sp. PtaU1.Bin242
AATAATAAAAGTAGATAAAAAATAATATAATATTTATAAAATAGACAATAGGGAGTTTCTAAATATTTTCAAGCCTTCAAAAATCTCTTCTTTTGATATATTAATGGCAGGAAATATTCTGATGATATTGCCATGTATAACATTCAAAATAAGCCCGTTTTCCAGGCATTTAGAAGCAAAAGTAGATGCAGTATTTTCATCATAAAATTCCACGGCAATTAACAAACCTTTCCCTCTTACATCCTTAATCAGATGGGAATGTTCTGCCATAATTTCCTTAAGTTCTCTTATAGCGAATTTCCCGGTTTTTTCCACATTTTCCTGGATGTTATAGTCTAAGATGTATTTAATCACCGAATAGGCCACGGCACAGCCCAGAGGATTTCCACAATAGGTTCCTCCATGGTCTCCTTTCTCTATTTTATCATTTATTTCTTCTGTAATGGCGAATGCTCCGAAGGGGAATCCCCCGGCAATACCCTTGGCCATAGTCAAAATATCAACTTTCACCTTCTTTTGACCCGACATAAACAGGGGTCCAGTTCTGCAGAAACCGGTCTGGATTTCATCCACTATTAACAGAACATCATTTTCCTGACATAAAAATGATAACCTTTCCAGATAATCCTGATCCGGTACATTAATCCCTCCTTCACCCTGTATAGGCTCTACTATCACCGCGGCTACATCTTTCTCAATAACTTCTTTAACAGATTGAATATTGTTATAAGGGACGAAAATATGATTCTCAATTAGGGGATTAAACTTGTTTCTGTGGTTTTCCTGGCCAGTTGCTGATACTGTGCTTATGGTCCGCCCGTGAAAGCTTTTCAGAGTTGATATTATATTTAATTTACCGGTTACCTTTCGGGCAATCTTAATGGCAGCATCATTTGCCTCTGCTCCGCTATTTGAGAAAAATACACGGGGCAGATTTTCCGGCAGTATTTCATGCATTAACAGTAGAAGCTTTGCCCGTGCTGGTGAGTAGCTGGCACCGGAATTAGGGTTTTGAATAATTTTTTTACTCTGATTTAGAAGAGCTTCTATGATCACAGGATGGGCGTGTCCTATACTGGTAACTCCCCATCCTGCAGTGAAATCCAAGTACTTTTTACCCCACTCATCATAAACATACACTCCCTGGCCTTTTTCTATTGATATTTTTGTTTTATTTGCAAAAGAGGCATGATATTTATCTTCAATTTGAAATGTATCCATATTCTTCATAATAGTGACCTCACTTTTATAAGGCATGTTATTATCATTTCTAGTTTCAGTTGATCGAACAACTTTGTTAGAGAGTCTTTAAAATTCTAAGTTTGATTTTTAGTGCAATCAATATTATTTAAGGCTTGTAAGTGGCATAGAATCCATCAGTATCCGCATATATTGGTTCAAAACCGAATTCACGGGCTTTATCCATGGTTTTCTTAATAAAATCCCGTCCCCATGCGGTGATTGAATCTGCACATTCTATTCTGTACCATCTGAACCTGATGAAACCGTATACTCCATACATGGAATTGGCCAGTCTTTTTAAGGCCTCCTGTTGCACGTTGAGAATGTGCTTTTGGTGGGGGTCAGTGGATTCTGTCATCATTTTTTTGATTTTCACCCTTTCCCGTAGAATGTTACCTATTACCGAAGGTACAAACCCCACTGGCTCTTTTTTAAACTTATAACCAACTTCAGGGGCTATGTAACAATCATCTTCACCGCAATCATCTGTTATGGTGTCTGGAGAAACATTTTTAGATATTATTATGCTGGGATAGAGGCTTCTGAAATCAAAGTATACGATATTTTCATGTAAACCTTTAACCGGATCCTTCACATATCCTCCAGCAATCCTCTTTCTCCCTGAAATCTTGGAGTTAGATGGCTTATTAGGGACAATATCCCCATATTCATAGGCTTTTCTAATGAGATACCATTCTACCTGCTGTCCGGTGGCCATACGAGACACATCAAATAGGGGCTGTCCTACAATACGGGTGAGTTCCATACTCAAAGGCAGCATATTCTCCCCAATTTTGGTAACCGCCACAGCATCATCCAGAGAATACTCAAAAAGCTCTTCCAGTTTATCACCATCATCCACCCAGCAGCTATGTATCTCATCCCCTGGAATATCCTTTTTATCCTCTCCCATAAGCTCCAGATAAACTCTCTCCAGGGTGTAACGATCCAGTTGCAGATAGCGGCGCATACTGGGATATAGGTCAACATGAATCCGACCCTTAATCACCGCTGCATTGGCAAAACCTCTTCTCATGAATTTAATCTGAGATCCATCCACCCCCAGATCAAGAGAAACTCCCAGCTGAGCTGCTCTGTCCCTTATATAAGGGAAATCAAATACATCTGAATTATAGCCAGTGATCAGGTCCGGATTTTCGGATTTGATTGTTTCTACAAATTTTTTTAATAATTCCTCCTCATCTTCCACCACCTCTACAAAATCAAAAGAGGAAGATTTAGTGGAGAATACCTTACGAAAACCATGATTACTGGAAAAACTAATCATGATAATGGGGTCTTTCTTTTCCTGGGGCATTCCCTTGGGATTACAGGCTTCAATATCGAAACTGAGAACTTTCAGTTCAGGAAGGCCGGATTCAAGTGGTTCAGGGGGGCCGTCTATCTTGAAAAGACATGTTTCATTTACAGATGAAGAGGAGGAATGCACGACTTCACCATGCACCAGCACTTCTGACATGGGGAAAAGACCTTTATCTATTAGATACCTGCGATAAAACGGGATATCATGCTCTCTAACCTCTTTCACCGATGATAAATTCCATATCTTCTCCCTCAATTTAGGCACATCCTGGGGATGCTTTAAGGTGACCTTTAAAAACTCTTTTATAACACCAATGTCCTTTTTACGGACTTTTTCAATTTTAAGAACCTTTAATTCCCTTAAATCGGTTATGCATTCCTCCACATCATGGGGATGAACATAAATATAAGGTTTGAAGCTTTTATCTAAAGCTATTATGGATTGATTGCTATCTTCTCCAATTAATCTCCCGAATAATCTTACAACAGCTTCATCATTCTCTGTAATGTAATCTATATCCAGGAGCACGAATTTTTTACTCTCCATAGGTTTCATTTTATGGTGGGCAGAGTATATAATTTGTTAAATTATAGAAACTAATCCATAATTGGGTCATAGATTTCAAGTGTAAAATGGAATAATTGCTTGTTAGCTGTCACTATAAAATATAAAGGAGTATCACAAACAAATGAAATTTGAACCATTAAATATAGAACAGCATGACCTGAAAATTGTCACAGAGTTAATTTATGAGACAGAATTGGCTATATTCCGATCATTATTGGGAGAAAATAAAGAAGATGCCATATATAATATAAAAAGACTTGTAAAATCTGGAAATAATTCATTAGGCCATGAACATATTTATGTGGTAAGTGAGAAAGATAAAAGAATATTAGGAATTCTGGTTTCATTTTCAGGCAGACAAAGGAGCTTTTGGAATGACTTTAGGGCTTATTATAAGATAATGAATTTTACTGATTTTTTAAAATGCATGGTAAAGGGAACTGTGATAAACGAATTACTTACAGCCCATATTGGTAGAGATGATTATTATTTAAGCAATATCGCGGTTGATCCTGCTTGTAGAGGCCAAGGTGTAGGGACTTACATCCTGGAAAACGCTTTAAGGCTTGCAAAAGAAGCAGAATGTAACCGGGTAATTTTGGATGTTACCCTGGATAACAAGGGGGCTTTGAGGCTATACCAACGATTTGGTTTTAAGGTTTATGGTAAAACAAGTTCCAAGTGGATTTTTAAAAGTCAGGGAACCTTTAATATGGAGATTGAATTGGCCATAAAGTCTTCTCCTAAATAATAGTTCCGAAACGAGTCAATATTCTCATTAGTTTATAAGTCTAGATGTATTTAACAGATAGTATCATGATGTTTCCTTGATTCTTCTATTTTTTGTTCTTTGTCAATCTCCCGTAAAACAGTGTCAATATCTCGTTCAATATCCTCACAGGAATGTATTAAATCGTTGTAGAGTATGTTTATTTGCTCACGACTTAATGTAAGTCTGATCACTATCCTCATAATGGCCCGGTCTTCAGCATTTTTGGGCAAAGTGTAAGCAGGGATAATCCATCCGCGTTGCCTCATCCGCTCTGATAAAGTAAAGACATCATAGGGAATGTCATCAGCCAGTTCAAAGGCCACTAAAGGTAAGATTTTGTTTTCTTTATTTATAATCTTAAATTTACCGCTTTTTTCCATCATGTTGGATAGATAGTTGGTATTTAACATTAAAACATGCATTAATCCTTCATATCCCTCTCTACCCAGATTCAATAGGTTGAAATATTGGGTTATAACTGTACTTGCTCCTTTAGAGAAGTTAAGGTTATAAGTGGGCATTACACCACCCAGATAATTTACCTCGAAAATTAAGTCATCTGGCAGATCAGCCTTGTCTCTAAAGAGCAGAAAACCAACACCGGGGTAAACTAATCCATATTTATGACCGGAGACATTGATGGTTTTTACATGGGATAATCGGAAATCCCATTTTAAGTCAGGGAAAATAAATGGAACTACAAACCCTCCGCTGGCGGCATCAACGTGTATGGGAATATCCCACCCTTTTTCTTTTTTTACTTCCTCTAGCATCTGATTTATCTCCTCTACAGGGTCCATTTCCCCGGTAAAGGTGGTTCCTACCACAGTACCCACACATATGGTGTTTTCATCTAAGTTCTCCCTTACCATATCCACATCTAAAACAAACGTATCATGTCCCATGGGTAATATACGTGGTTCGACATCAAAATAACGGGCAAACTTCTTCCAGACCACATGTACGTCTTCACCAAAGATTATGTTGGGTTTATCGGTGGGTTTTCCTTCAGCTTCCTGCTTTTTTTTCCAGTTCCATTTGTGGGCTAAAAGCCCCAGTAATATGGCTTCTGAAGAACCGATAGCACTGGTACCAACTGATTCCTTTTCAGGTGGTGCATGATATAGCCTGGCCAGGATGTTTATAACCCGGTCCTGTATTATATTGGAGTAAGGATATTCATCCTGGTCAATGAAATTCTTACCTGCATTTTCCATAAATAGTTTGTTGGCGTAATCATCCATTTCCGTGGTAACGAAGCTGGCTAGATTCAATGCAGGATTTCCATCTAATTTTAATTCATTAGAAATCATGTAATATACCATATCTGGTGATAAGGCTTTTTCCGGTAGTTCATATTGGGGTGATCTTTTAACATAAAATGCCAGTAAACTCCTTACTATCGGATCATCTGATAGCTCTTCTAATCCTTCCATTAATTCTTCCAGTTCTTCATCACTTAAAACGCTTGATAACATCTATAAACCCCCTTAATATTTAAATAACTTAATTAAATTTATGAAGATAATTCTATTAATAATTTCTTAAGATTTTTTGATTCCTGCTAAAAGTTCTAACCATAAGGTCAGGTCCAAAACTATAAATAGTACCTTGCAATATACGATACCTTGTATACTTTGTGATGGTTATGAACACTCAATTTAAAAAGGGAGTACTGGAACTATGTGTTCTAGCGCTCCTTGACAGAAAAGACTGCTATGGTTATGAAATGGTTGATGAAATCTCCAAAAATATCTCGATTTCAGAGGGTACTATTTATCCTCTCCTAAAAAGATTGAAAAATGAAGGATTTGTAATTTCATACCTAAAAGAGTCACCGGACGGCCCTCCACGGAAATATTACAGATTAACTGACTTGGGAAAGAAAAAAAAAGACAAATTGGTTGATGAATGGGGGGAATTCTCTATGGGTGTTAATAATTTATTGTATTCTAAAATTACGAATAATTTGGGGGATATTAAGGATGAATAAGGAGGAATATCTTAAAAAGCTCACTAAGTTGATATATAAACTACCAAAAGAGGATAGGCAAGATATACTTTCAGATTATGAAGAGCACTTTATGATTGGTTTAGAAAAGGGTAGGACAGAAGAAGAAATATCAATGGCGTTAGGGGATCCAAAAACAGTTGCAAAACAGATTAAAGCTGAGTATATGGTTAAAAAAGCAGAAGATAAACCATCTGCAAGCAGCATAACTAGAGCAATAATGGCGGCAGCAGGACTTGGAATTTTTAATTTGTTATTTTTTGTATTGCCTACCGTGGTGCTTACAATGGTTATATTAGCTTTATTTGTGTTAGGTGGTGCAATGGTTTTTGGAGGAATTTTAATCATATTATCATCTATATTCCAGCCATTCTATCATAATGTTCAAATTTTAACCAATGATGGGGGAATTTTAAGTAGTTTAGGGGGACTGGCTGGTGGAATTGGTTTAGCAATTTTAGGGTCAGTTTTACTGGTGGGTATGACATACGTAGCTCGATGGTTTTATGGTTTGATTATTCGATACTTAAAATTAAATTTGAAAATCATACAAGAACAAAAAATGGTTTAACTAAGTAATAAAGGGGGTTTTTCATGAAAAAATTTCTTTGGAAATTACTGGCAGGCACTAAGGGCGGAATAAATCGTGCCCGAATCATAAATGAGTTGAGTAACAGACCTTACAATGCTAACCAACTTGCTGAAAGATTGTCTCTTAATTACAAGACAATAAAATATCATCTTGAAGTTTTAGAGAAAAATAATATATTGATATCCACAGGCAAAGGATATGGTGCGTTGTATTTTCTTTCCGATAAAATGGAAGAAAATTATAACACCTTCTTGAAAATCTGGGAAGAATTCAGAGGATCTGAAACTACCATTTATTATATCGGGGATAAGATGGCGGATAAAGTCCATGCAGAGCTGATTCATTAAATAGTTCTTTTTATTTATCTTCATGATATTATCTGCCATTTTATTGACTTATTAGTATATAATGTACTATTTTTAAGGATTTAAAATATTTAATGGGCATAATAAGGATTAAGAAGATATTTTATATCCTGATTTTAATTATTTCATTTTAATTTTCATTTTTCCTGCTCTATTCTATTGAAGGTTCTTAAATTTAGGGTGAATTTGGGTATAATTTAGGGGAAACCTAGGGGGAAAACAGGAAAAAAAGGGGTTAAAATAAGGGTAAATTCTTAAAGAAACTATTTTTAAGGGTTTAAACTATTATTAGTTTACAGGTAACAGGAATGATCTAAAAGGAGGTGATTTAAGTTGTTAGTTAAGAATTATCTAAATATCACATTCATTGGTGGAGAGGGATTTTCAGATGATAAAAAATTCTCACCTATGCTTTCAACGTCTTAATAATTCATCATGTAATAAATTTATGATTTAAAAGAGGTATTTGCTACAATAATTTGTAATAATCTAATATGGAAAGAATATAAAAATTTAAACGACGTATTTAGTGGATTAAAATCGAATAGGATAATGGATAGAAATATAACCTGTTAATATGTTTAAAATTAAGTTTAGGTGAATAAAAACCAGGATAAAGTGATAAAATGTCATTTATAAAACTTATGGCAAAGAATCCCTTCAGAAACAAAGCACGTTTAACATTAGCAGTCGTAGGTATTGCTATTGGAATAGCAACCATAGTGGCTTTGGGAATGGTAACAGAAGGGCTTAAGGTAAGTATTGAAGAGCAGTTAAAAGCAGGTGGGGCTGATTTTGTGGTTATGAAAAACACTAGCTCAGAATCATCGTCATACACCATTAAAGATAATCGAGTAGATGAAATCAGTAAAATAAATGGAGTTAAACAGGCAGCAGGAATCTACACCAGCAGCAGGGTTGTGGATGGCAACCAACTGGGACTGGCAGGTATAAGTGTGAAGGATCTCAACATGTTAGGAGCCAAGATGATCCAAGGCAATGCATATTCCGATGACAAAAATGAATTAATACTGGGTAAACTGGCTGCAGAGAAGATGAAAAAGAAAGTAGGAGACACATTAACCTTAAACAACGATAAATATACAATAACAGGAATATTTGAAACTGGAAACAAGGAACTGGACGCTACAGGAGTTTTACCACTTAAAATGCTCCAAGCCATGGATGAAAACAATGGAAAAGTCCATTTTATCTATGTTAAGATCAACAATAACGCAGATTTAAAAGCAGTATCTCAGGCAGTAGAAAAAGCTTACCCTGGCGAACTGACCACTATTTCATCAATTGAAGACTTCCAAAAGGCAAATGACAGCCTAAATATGGTGGAAACGGCATCAATGGCAATATCTCTCCTGGCAATTATAATTGGGGGTATTGGTATTATAAACACCATGATCATGTCTGTGTTCGAGAGGACAAGAGAAATTGGAGTTTTAAAAGCGGTAGGATGGAAAAGCAGAAGAATTTTAGGCATGATACTGGGAGAATCCGTGGTATTAACTCTACTTTCAGGTTTTGTGGGTATTTTATTAGGAGTAGTTGGAATTGAAGCTATCATCATGTTTTCAGATATGGCTATGGTGTTAACCTTCACTCCTGCTCTGGCTTTAAAGGCTTTGGGAATTGCAGTAATTGTGGGCATAATTGGGGGAATATATCCTGCCATCAGGGCCAGCAGATTACCACCAACGGAGGCATTGCGCTATGAATAATGGAAATATAGTTGAAATAAAAGATCTGAAGAAAGGATATGATAAAGGTAGAATAATTGCATTGAATGGAATTAACATTAACATAAAGAAGGGAGAATTCGTATCAATTATTGGACCTTCTGGCTCTGGCAAATCCACCCTTTTAAACATGATAGGGGCTCTTGATACGGCTGATAGAGGTTTAATATCAGTTGCAGGTAACAATCTCACCGAAAAAAAGGATTTAAGTGATTTTCGCTCAAAAGAGATTGGATTCATCTTTCAACTGCACAATCTTATACCTAACTTAACCGTACTGGAAAATGTAATCATTCCCATGTATGGAACAGGACTTAAAGGTCATGAAATGGTTAGCCGGGCAATTGAACTTATCAAGTATGTTAAATTGCATGATAAGGCTAACAGAAATCCTACAGAGCTTTCTGGAGGGGAGAGACAGAGGGTAGCCATTGCCCGGGCCCTGGCTAATAACCCCTCCATTATTCTGGCAGACGAGCCTACGGGTTCTCTTGACTCTAAAAACGGGCAAATGATTCTTCAACGTCTTAAAGAACTCCATGAAAAGGAAAATGTAACCCTGATCATGGTTACCCATGATCTGAAGGTGGCTGATATGGCCCAACGAACTATTGAAGTTCTGGACGGTAAAGTCCAGAACTAAACCAGTAATTTCCATAAATTGGACAAAAAAAGCGATTTTTAAGGTGAGAGATAAATGAATCTTTATAAACTAGCATTTAACAACATCCGCAGAAAGAAGCTTAGAAGTGCATTAACCATGCTGGGAATAGTAATAGGTGTAGCAACCATCGTAGTGCTTTTGGGGATGACTGCCGGAGCAACTTCAGCAGTTAAAGATGAAACCAATGAATATATGTACGATGTAATGATTTCATCTGCATCAACCAGCGGATCATATTTAATGGACGCCCAAACCGTTTCTAAAGTAAAAAATTTACCCATCCTATATGATTTATGGGAAGAAACCATTTTTTTCGATAATATAGATGGAAACAGGGTGAATTTCCAGGGAATAAGTGATTGGAAACAGGTTAAACTCAAAAATGGAACACAGGGAGTGGTGGTTAACCAGGCGGTTGCAGATAAGTTTAGTTATGGCATAGGCAGCAAAATAAAAATTAAAAATCAGGAATTAACTGTTACCGGAATATCTAAAGGAGAGCAGTCCCTTTATATCTACCTGAACCAGGATACAGCAAAACAGTTGACGGATAATAAAGTCAGCGTCATCTACGCTAGAACAAATAAGGATCCTAAAACAGCGGTTAATGAAATAAAAAGTCAGATAAATGATATTTCCGTAGAGACAAAATCTGAAAAGGTAAATGAACTTCAGGAAATGACAGGAAAAGCTTTACTCTTTATAGGAATGATTGCCAGTATAGCTCTCTTTGTAGGGGTCATCAGTGTGATTAACACCATGATGATCAGTGTCATGGAAAGAACAAGAGAATTAGGAGTTTTAAAGGCCATCGGATTTACTAATTGGGAGATAAAGGGGAGCATTCTGTTTGAATCC
>MVQZ01000337.1 GCA_002067565.1 Methanobacterium sp. PtaU1.Bin242
TACTTTTCTCTACTAGTATGTTTGTGGCGCCAGCCAGTAGTATGCCTTGGCCATTATTAGTTATATCTATGTTTTTAACTGTTACATCATTGCATAAAACTAGTGCGAGATAACCAATTCCTGCAGAGTATATAGGGTCATTTCCATCTATAACCAGACCATTTTCACCTACAAAATAGTAAACTGGTTTACCATTAACCTTATTTGAGGAGTCAAACTGTTCTTGTATATAAGATGAGAAATTTCCAGTCAGGTCTATGTTGAAATAATTACCCTGGATACTGTTTTCTTGAAAATGATTATTAGGGGAATAGTAGAGTCTAATTCCATATCTAGTATTATTTGATATGCTGTTATTACCTACTGCATTTTCTATAGACGCATTTAATATGAGTCCATTACCATTGTAATTTATCTGGTTACCAAATAGTAAATTGTAAGAACAAGCATGGATAATGCTGATTCCCCAAGTATGATTATGGTTTATGTTATTTTCAAAAATACGGTTGGAATTAGAATTATCTAGATAAAGTCCAAAGTCATTATTATTAACCTGATTATTTCGAATATAATTGTGAGTTGAATTTAAGAGGAAGATTCCAGTATTATTATTTGATAATTGGTTATTTTCTATTGATATATCATGACTTCCTACCAGAAGTAATCCCTCATAGTTGTTACTGATGGAAATGTTTTCAACTTTTATATTTTCACAGAAAACTAGTGCGAGATAACCTATTCCTGCAGAGTATTCGGGGTCATTTCCATCTATAACCAGACCATTTTCTCCCACCAAATAGTAAACTGGTTTACCATTAACCGTATTTGAGGAGTCAATATCCTGGTTAAAATCGATTAATGTAAATTCAGTCAAGCTTGTAATAAATAAAGGGGTGGTATTGTTTATAAGACAGTTACCAGAAAGTGTATTATCCCGGGAATTTTCAATTAAAATTCCCCATGTATTGTTGGATATGATGTTACTGGAAACTGAATTATCCTCAGAAGTAAGTATATAAATTCCTTTATTGTTGTTTTTTATCTGATTATTCTCAAATAGTGTTTCGGCGGCAATTGCTGCAATACCACAATCAAAGTTGGAAATAATGTTCCCTGAAATTTTACAATTAACCACATGATCTAACACTATTCCAGTTTCTCCTCCTCCTTGAATGATGAATCCCTGAATGTTGGATCCACTTCCAGTTTCGGTAATGGAAAACATGGGCTCTTCTGGATCAGCCGGTAAGACAATTACTGTTCCCTGAGCTATTAAATTGAGCGTTTTATTTACCACCACATTTTCAGTGTAGGTTCCTTCCTCTATTATTATGGTGTCGCCGTTCATGGTGTTATTAGAATTGATTGCCGCCTGTATGGTGGTGAATTGTTCACCGGTTCGGGTGTTAATCGGGTCTGGTAAGATTATGGAGTTGTTCTGGTTAGCCTCATTTTGATTGATATCCACGGCAGACACCGATCCATTAACCAATAAAGCCAATAAAATTATTAAAAAGAGTATTAAAATTTTCTTAAAAATAGGAATACACCCCCTCTCCGAAATTTACGAGTTCATATAGTATATTTTGTTTTTCACCTATTATAAAAATTTGGTAGGGCTTATGTGATTAAATATCACAAAAAAAGGTCAAAATTAGTACTTATCATCAAATTTAGCACGTTAAAATAATAAAAGAATATTTGATTTATTATAATTCTGATGATATTTCTATTGAATAGAAAAAATCAATAGGATATAAAAATGATAAATTATTATTACTTAGGAGAGTTGCGAATTTGAAACTGGAAAAAGAGGATATCATCAAAGCCATCTCCCAAATTAGAGATGAAATAGGCCATGAAAACATAGAACCAGAGATCATGGATATAATATTTGATGAAAGAAGAGGAGAATTACTGATCATCACCTCAGACCGTCCGGAGAAATCTCTGGTAATAGGAAAAGGCGGATGGGTAGTAGGAAAGCTCAAAGAGAAATTAAAAATCAACCAAATCCATGTGGAAGCCTATTTGGATATCTATATCCGAAAATATCGGATGAAACTAGCACAGACCAGATTAAAAGAGATAATCGCTCAACAAAATTCATCAAAACCCCTGATTAATCTCTTAAATCTTCTAAAAAGAAGGATAGAATATCCCTATAGTTTAGATGCTGTTTTAGAGGATCTAGAAAAGATTGAATCCGAAACTTCAGATGAACATCAGGCAGTGGTCGCCTTATCTGGTGGTGTGGACAGCAGTTTCTCTCTGATAATCGCGGCTTTGATGGGATTCAACCCCCTGGCAGTCACCGTAGATCCGGGAAGCATTATATTACCGGGTTATTTCCGGGAAAGTGTGGAGAAACTCTCCCAAAAGTTGAGTGTAGAACACCTGTATCTGGATGTGGACATTTCCTCTGTGGTGGAGGGTGCACTGGAGGGTCGCTACCATCCATGCGGAAGATGCTCCCAGGTTATAGAGGAAACAGTTACAGTCTACACTCAAAAGAAGGAAATACCCTTCCTGATATTCGGGGATCTGCTGGCCACCGGGGCCCAATCCATGGTTTACTGGGAGGATGTTTTAAGAATAAACTTACCAGCCATGATTTCTGCCACCAAAGGAGAGACAAAGGCACTGGCAGGTAAATACGGAGTGCATTCCTCCGGAGCATATGGATGTCCCCTGCTGGCGGAGGTAAAAAAGAAATACAGTCACATGAGCAGGTATTCTATCCAAAGAGTTTTAAGGGAAACCAGGGCAGGGATACTGGAGCCTGGAGAAGCACTAGATATGATAATGAATCTCTGCCGAAAATGGTAATATAATTCCGTAAATTAAGGTAAATATTGATACTAAAAAAATGTAATTATGATACCGGGGTGCTTATTTACCCCTAGGCATCATAATCAATTCAAGTACTCCGTAGATAACCAGGAAGATCCCGGCTAAATATCCGACTAAAAGAGGGTATACTATAATCAATATACCGATAATTATAGCAACTATTCCGATTATCTCTTTGGTGGTTTGATCTCTCATGCTATA
>MVQZ01000338.1 GCA_002067565.1 Methanobacterium sp. PtaU1.Bin242
CAACGCCGCAGAACTGATATTATTAAAAGCACAGATCACTTTAGCATCTTTCAAGATTTTAGCCGATCTTTCTGCCGCTGCACCGTTCCAGAGATCTAAGTAAGTTATGGGTGATCCACCTATGGCTGATTCTAGTGGTCCTGTTGCGTCTAATAGTGGTTTATCTTTGGCTCCTTCTTTGATTGAGAGTAGGGTTGATTTTTGCGCTGCTAATGGAACGGTTAAAACTAGTACTTCTGCTTCTACTGCTGCGTCTGGGTTTTCAGCTGCTTTAAGGTTTCCTACATAATCCAGGAGGTCTTCAACTTTATCAACTGCTGCCTGCGCTTTTTCCATTGTCCTTGAACCAATTATAACATCTTCTCCGGCTTGTACAAATCGTATTGCGATTCCTAATCCCTGTCCGCCGGTTCCACCAATTATTGCTATCTTCATTTTTATCAACACTCCATTTTTTTTCTTAAAAAAAGGAAAACTAAAAATAAAATTTCTTTTAGTTTTCTATTAGTCTAAGAGGACGACTGGTTTGATTAGGTCCCGTGGTTTTTCTCTCATTAATAGGAGGGCTTCTTCTATGTTATCGAAACCTTTAAAGGTGTGGGTGACCATTAATGTTGGGTCTACGCGGTCATAGGTCACAAGGTCTGCCAGTCTTTCCATTCTGGTCCTTCCACCAGGACAAAGTCCGGTGATCAGGTCTTTGTCTGCCATACCGAATCCCCACTCTACACGGGGTATTGGTACTGTGTCTTTTTCACCTTGTCCTTTACCAAAGTAGTTTATGTTGGCAATTTTGGATCCTGCTTTGGCCATCTTGAATGCGTCTAATAAAATTTCAGCGTGACCACCAGCCACTATTACAGCGTCAACACCTACTCCGCCGGTTGCTTCGAGAATTTGATCTGCGGTGTCTCCATCTTTGTAGCTGATTATGTCGGTTGCACCATACTTTTTGGCCACTTCAACTGAGATTGGTCGGGTTCCTACTGCGAATATTCTTCCAGCACCTTTTAGTTTTGCACCGGCTATGGCGCTGAGTCCAACTGCTCCTATACCAAGAACAGCTACAGTGGCTCCAAGTTCTATTGCTGCGTTTTCAGCTCCCATGAATCCAGTACTCAACATGTCGACGATCATAACTGCTGCTTCATCAGACATTCCCTCTGGTTGAATTGCTAGGTTGTTGTCTGCCAGGTTGACGTGGAAATATTCACCGAATACACCATCTTTGAAGTTGGAGTATTTCCATCCTCCACAGGCACCTCCGGTTTGTGATGGGAAACCACGTTGACATGCTTCTGAATCCCAGTCAGGAGTGATTGCTGGTACAATTACTTTGTCACCAACTTTGAAGTCCTGGACTTCACTACCTACTTCATCTACTATACCCACAGCTTCGTGTCCTAAAATCATGTTGTGTCGCTCACCTATGGCTCCTTCCCAAACGGTGTGCACATCAGATGTACATGGGGCTAATGCTGTCGGTCTTACAATGGCATCTCTTGGCCCACATTTTGGCTTTTCTTTTTCTATCCATCCTACTTCGCCAATTTTTAACATTGCAAATCCTTTCATTTTTTTCACCTCTTATGATTCATTCTTGCAATGTTGGGTATGTTGTGATGTCTTGCTATATAAACATACCGAATAGTCTGTTTGCAATGATTAATAACAATTATTTACAGAGAATGTTCTCTTTCTAATTGTGTTAAATAGGATGTTTAACAATCTTTTTAGTTCTCCGTATGTGTAAATTGAATTTTTTTAGGATTGAGTCTTGTTTTTCTGGTTTTTTATCTTTTTAGCGTTTGTTATTCATGATTTAAAATATAAAATTCATAAAAACAGTGCTATTTTCTGTAAATTGATGGAATGCTCTATATCGTGACTAAACAGTTAAATATGTTTTTTTATATGTCTTTGGCACTTAATAATGTACTGACCGGTGCCAGAATAGAATATTTCGGATTATGATGGATGACCATTATCAATACGCTTTTTTTAGGTGATTCTTTTGTTGTGCATTTTTTGCTTAAATAGTTGAATAATACCCCTAAAATAATCCAGAATAGTTTCTGGAATTCCAAAAAAAACTTCATATACAAATATGATTCAGCATTTCTCTTCCAACTCAGGAAAGACAAACTATGACATGAGTACTTATAAAAAAAGGTTAATTATCAATATTTATCAGATTCTAACTTTAAAAAAGTTTAAGATGATCCTGTAGCAAATGCTTCCGAATCATTATGTAACAGGTTTTTTTTGGATACGGTTAGGTAACATGACATTGAGTGCATATTCAGGTTGGTAACATGTCTTTTCCGTAGATTTCATTTGCAACTTCTGCTAATCCCACGTACATTGCTAATAATCCAACAATTATCCCTACGTAGCCACCGATTATATTTAGGGTACCGCTTCCGGTTAGTGCACCTGCTCCTAATATAAAGAACAATAATGTTATTAAAAGGAATATTGCCTGTAATCCACGACTTATTTTAAGTGTTATTATAAACATTACCGCAGCCCAAATACCCCACATAAACAAATATGCTGACAGTGATGGTGGATTAGCTGCAGTTGCTAGATTTAATTGTGGTAATATAGATAATATCGCAAATGAGAACCAAAAACCTCCAAATGCACCGAATGCAAGCGTGGCAAAAGTATTTCCATTAGCATTTTCCATTACACCAACAATTAAGCATCCAGTACCACCAAAAGCCAGTACCATAGCTAATATCATGCTATTTACAGGGAAAAAACCAGTATAAGTGAAACTTAGTAGAACTAATGTCAGTCCCGTGGCAACCAATCCAAATGGAGCTGGATTTGAGGGAGTATGTTCTAAAAGCTTTTTTCCATCTATAGTTATGGTAGCAGTTTCTTCTCCCATTTCATAACCTCCATATTCGATGATTTGTTGTCTTAATTTCATCATCTAAATAATTTGATGTGTTTTGAAAGGATTTTATTATTCCATTTACCTCAAAAAGCCGTATATATTCATTTTTCTTATTCAAGTTTATCAACAATCCTTTAATTCATTTTTAACTTTTTCAAATTAACTCATCACCTGATTTAAAAATTTTTAACACGTTTTTTTGCCTGTTATAATCCCATAGTTCCTTTTAATCATATTACGTTGATTTGTTTATTTTTTCATTCTAATGGACTCAAATAGAAATATCTTAGGACTATTGGTCAACAAGAAGATCTTTAAAGCCAAATGCTGGTTTTAATTTTATTATCTACATTTCAACGGGTTTATCATTTTTTTTGTCTTTTTTCACCTCGTCAAATTCTAACTTAAATTAATTGGTCTCTATAACCTTCTGCCATATAAACATACCGAATGTTCTGTTTGCAATTATTAATAACAATTATTTGCAGAGAATGTTCTCTTTTTTTAATTTTCGATTAAAAGCACTCCACACTTTTTATTTTATAAAAAGCTTAATTAACAAACAAATTCTCTAATAATCACTTAATTATCTAATATAACATTTTTTAATCATTAAAAAATCGTAAAATATGACATGTATGTTTGTTTACATAGAAAAACTCAAGCGATATAAAAAGGAAAGTTTATTAACTGTTTCAAACAGTATATTGTTGTTGGGTCCTTATCAAATTTAAATAATACATATATTTAGTATCCTGATACAAAGGATTTCTACAGATCCAAATTAATTAAATGAGATGTTAATATGGATACAAAGTCAAGAATTCTGGAGACTGCTTTTAAGATGTTTTTACAAAAGGGGTTTGATGGTGTTTCTCTTAATGAAATTATAAAAGAATCAGATATTACTACTGGGGGATTTTATTATCATTTTGATAGTAAAGACACGTTACTAATTGAAGTGATTAACAGATACATATTTAACTACTTCGATTTGGTTATAGAACAAATCAGAGACTTTGAAGGCACACACAAAGAAAAACTGAAAACTGTGATCTTATTAATAGTAGGAGATGACTCCACCATCAATACAACAACCCAACTGGTGGAAAGTGCTGAAAAAATAGATTACAGAACATTACACCTCCTGTTGTTTGAAGGTGTCCAGAAGTATGATGTTATTGGTGAACACTACACTGAGTTCTATTATAATCTGTTTGATTTCATTAAGGATGTAATTGATGATGGAAAAGATAAAGGCGTACTAAGACCAGATATTGACTCCAACAAGTATTCCTTACTCATTCAAACTGCTATGGTGGGAACAGTCATAATGTGGATAGGAATGCCTGCCATGCCACTGGGGGAAAGAATGGAATCAAATCTAGATATTTTATGGGACCTCATGAAAAATAAGACCTGATAAAGTTTAATCCTCATATAAAACTGATTTTCCAACTATTTAACGTGAATTTTTGTATCTAATTCCCATTTGTGAACCTTCATTTAGATGGTCACAAAACATATTAATTACCGTTTTAGTGAATTAGTTCTTGAACAGATAGATTGTTTAATAATTGTCCGAGCATGACCAATACTCATCATGGCCCAGTGCAAATATACAGAACATTCGCTATGTTTATATATGATGATCATGTAAATGAAAATGTGTTTTAAATTACTGTCATAAAACTCTTTTACTTTAAATAAGTTATTTTATTTGACAGTATATAAATTTCAGAAATAGAAAAATAGTTTTAAATGGAGGAACCCGCATGATTTTGGTAACTGCAGGAATTAAATCCAAATCCGGTGAAAGAAATAAAATCATTTCAAAATCAAAGGATTTAATTGAATCCACTCGCTTAGAATCTGATTGTATCAGTTATAATTTATATGAAAGCGTTGAAGATGTTGACCTTTTATTGATGTTCGAACAATGGAAAACAACCGAAGCATTAGAGTCACACATGCAAACTGAGCACTTTAAAGCATTTGGTGCAGCTATTGAAGATTTTTTAGCGGAAGAATTAGATATAACTATTTATTCGGCTGAAAAAGTGTAATTTACTCTAAACTTTTTTTTGCTTATTAATATTCTCATATTTTTTTAAAACTAAACTTCCAGTTACTAAATTAAACGAATAAATCCTGGAAAATTTGATAACCTAGATCAAGCTTTTTGGTAAATAAAAATTGAATAATTCTTTTTCTTCTATTATCCTAAACTAAAATAATACTAGATATTAAAGAATATTAAATATTGAAACCAAATCTATAAAATCCCAATAAAAATCCAAATGATTCCTATTTTTCATAAATTCATGTAAACTCATAGCATTTAATATCATGATATCCAATTATAACTAATGTTTTTTCACCTAGGGAATAATCACCAACATAAAATAAGATTTTAAAGTTAATCAAATCACTCCCTGGGACTCTATATGAAAATATTAACCATAATACCTGCTTATAACGAAGAGAAGACCATAGAAATGGTGGTAAAAAGTTCTCTGCAGTACTCTGATGTTCTGGTGGTGGATGATGGTTCCACTGATAAAACAGCCGATCTGGCAAAACATGCCGGTGCTCTGGTAATAAAGCATGAGCAAAATAATGGAAAGGGTGCAGCCATAAAAACCGGGTTTAATAAAGCTTTAAAAAGTGACTCTGATGTTTTGGTGCTGATTGATGGGGATGGACAGCACGACCCACGGTTTATACTCCCTTTAGTCGATAATATGGGAGATGCAAGTATGGTAATCTGCTCCCGGTTTATGAATGGACCAGCAACAAGTATGAAACTGCAGAGAAAGATTTCCAACAAATTAACCACCAGTTTGTTACGATTAATCACAGGATACATGATAACAGATAGTCAGTGCGGTTTTAGAGCTATTTCAGCCGATTCAGTCCCTATATTTTTAAGCATACCCTATGATGATTATGAATTTGAATCTGAAATGTTATATCAGGCCTCCCAAAATAATTTATCCATAAGAGAAATACCTATACCATGCTCTTATAAGGGTGAAAAATCATATATAACATGGGTAAAAGTATTAAAATATATTTTTTTCATCTTTAAACTTCTGTTGAGAGATTTGAAATGGAGGATTAAACATTGAAGCAGTTTTATGTGCTTTTAATCAGCATACTCCTGGTTGTATTACTGGTACTATGGATCGGGCCTTCTAATATCCTGAAAGCTCTTGAAACTGCTAATTGGTGGTTCATCTTACTGGCAGCTTTCATACATCTTGCTGCGGTGGGTGTGCGATCTATTCGTTGGGGTTTTATCATAAACCAGACCACTGAATTTAGAAAAAATTTTATTGTAAAAACCATAGGTCTTTTTGCTGGTAACTTCAGCCCCATGAGAAGTGCCGGAGAAGTCTTAAACGCAGTTGCTGGTAAAAATATCAACAAGATAACCCTTTCTGAAGGTTTATCCGCCGGTCTCACGGAAAGATTCTTCGATCTAGCCATAGTGGGCTTTCTATTAATCATATCTGCCCTATTTATACCTAAAGTACGTGTGATTGCCATAATAGGAGGATTATTATCCCTGGGGGTGATGGTGATCATCTACCTTGTAAACTGGAGAGAAGGTAGTGGTATATGGTTATATGATAAAATACATCCCCTGGTAAGGAGGTTACCCATTAAAGAGGAAATTCTGGACAATCTGTACTTAAAGCTTAGCCAGGGCCTGAAAGGGATGATTGAATACACCCAATCCTTCTCCAGCTTTAAAAATCTATCTTTCGTACTCATACTCTCTTTAATGTCCTGGATACTGGAATGTATACGGCTTTACACGGTTTTCTACGCTTTTAATGTTGAAATGAGCTTTGTAGTTATAATTATCATATTTTTACTGGCCAATGTAGTGGGAGTTCTAACAGCCCTTCCCGGAGGAATTGGATCCATAGAGATATCATTAACCGGTTTATTTGTGCTTTTCGGCGTTCCCAGTGCTCTTGCGGGGAGCATTGCCCTAGTTGATCGTCTGGTGTCCTTCTGGCTGGTCACTGCCCTGGGTATAATCTTCTCAGCCTACTACGCCCGGGATATCCTGGATGAGATCAAAAAGTACACCATAGGTCTATCTTCACAGAGTTAAAGCTGATGAATATATATTACGCTAATAATTTCAGGGAAGAAGCATCCTTTAATATTATCTCTATTTTCCCTTGATACTCGCTAACTTTTCCAGTGACCTTTACTCTCCTGTTGGACAGCCCAGAAATGCTGATATTCGCTTTTTGCAGATCCTGAACACTACTATCAAATATTATCAGGCTTATTTTACCTGTTCCATCCATGATGTCCATAAAATAGGTGTTGCTCTGGGAGGATTTTTTCACACTCTGCACCACACCCTCCACAGACACATCCTCATCCAGCATTCCCCGATTTAAATCCATTATCTTGACTTCCCTGGGTGCTATATCATCTGCAAAGAACATCATACCCATCAAACCTAGAATAGAGGTTGCAAGGGCTATTTTGAATATAACTTGATCTTCCATTGGTATCACATTCCAATTAATATTATTAATATAGTTATTAGTATTATTTATATTTTGGAAATTGAAAAAAAATTGGAAAATAAGAAACTCGAATTAAAAAAAATAATCAAATTCTAAGATTAAATAAAGAACTATTCACTGATAATCTTCATAGTCTGGAACATGGACTCAATACGTTCCACAGTATCGATATCTTCAATGCTAAGGTCTGTTCTGATCCTTTTTACCACTGGGAATCGTAAAGAGTAGCCGCTCTCATATTCCGGGCTTTTAACTATCTCACTGAAGGCTACCTCCATTATGATGGAGGGAACCATCTCCACCCGTCTGCCCTCTTTAAGGGTGATCAGTGGTTCTGACATTTCTTTAAGCTCCAGTAATGTTTTATCATCCAGACCAGTGGCCACATGGGCCAGAGTTTTGAGTTGGTTGTTCTCATCCTGCAAAGCCAGCAGAAAAGATCCAATTACATGAGCTCTCTTACCAGTCCCATAGGTTCCCCCTACCACCACCAGATCCAGGGTTTCCGGGGTGGCCTTCCATTTTAACATCTTCTTTCCTCTTAAACCTGGCGTGTATGGCGCGTAGGGATCTTTTAACATGATTCCTTCATGTCCCTCTTCTATTGATTTATTGAAAAGATCCAGGGCTTCTTCCGGTGTCTCAGGGGTTGCTTTAACCTGTTTGCTCAACTCAAGTTTTCCAGGTATGACTTGCACGATCTCCTCCAGCAACCTTCTCCTGTCCTTGAAGGGCTCGTCCAGTGTGGGCTGATTATAATAAAGAACATCGAACAGATACAGAGTAAGGGGAATCTCTTCCCTCAGCCTATCTATTTCATATTTCCTCCTCACCCTCTGCAGTATGTACTGGAAAGATATGGGTTTACCTTCCTGGGTAACGATTATTTCACCCTCCACTATAAAATCAGAAGGTTTAATAGCCTTTTTTATGTATTCTGTTATTTCAGGGATGGCCTGGCTTATATTTTCCAGTCTTCTGGTGAAAATATTAATTTCATCACCCTCACCATGGATCTGGACCCTTACACCATCATATTTAGTCTCACAGAGAGCATAACCCATTTCCTGTATGGTGGTCCTGTAGTTTGGTGATAACTGGGCCAGCATTGGTTTTACTGGTTTACCTGGTTTTAGGGTGAGTTTTTGCAGTCCGGCTGTTCCTTCTTCTCTAGCTACCTCTGCAACCAATCCCAGATCGTTGGTGAGCATGAGAGACCTTTCCACCACCTCTTTAGGGATGATGAAAGCCTGGGAAATGGCATCTTTTAGTGTTCCTTCACCCACCCCCACCCGCAGTTCTTCAAGCACTGTTCTGGTGATGTATTTGGCCTCTTGGGGAGATGCTGAGGATAAAAGCTCCCTTAATATTTCCATTTTCTTGTACTGTGATCTGCCGCCGCTGATATCTGCAATTTTAACCAGATTCTGATGAACCTTACTGATGGTGAGGGATCTTCTGAAGAGGGTGGACTGTACTTTACGTTTGAAAAGTTCCTGGGCAGCAGCGCCTATATCCCCACTATCTCTCATCTGATCCTCCACCTCATCGACCCCCACACCCACCACCAGGGATATGGCCTTCATCAGAAGTTTAGAACCTATGCCCAGCTCTTCTTCACTCCAAGTAGGGAATATTCTACCAAGAGAAAGTAAAGTAACCACTGCCAGGATTTTAGGGTCCTGATCTCCCACCATTTTTAAAAAATCAGCTAATAAGGAGGTTTTCTCCAGTCTTTTGGTGGTGGAATCCATTGCCTCATACAGTTCCACCAGCTCTTCATACTTCATCTCATTTTTTGTATCAGGCATTATTCTCCGCCCCATTAGATTATAATCAATTAAAACATCGTTAATCAATGAATGAATATTAAATTTAAATTAATTTCTACAGCCTAAATTCTGTGGATAAATTAAGATGATAGTTAAATAAACGTTCACCCCACTCAATAGCATCTTCACATTCACTGATCAGTGAAATATTCAGGTCATATGCTCCATCATCTGTAAATAACCCCAATGCCATGAAATTATCACCCTGAGTAAAGGAAATCCTGGTGTCATCTTCAATTATTCCCAATTTAAAATTGCCTGAGGATAATCCTTCATCTATACTTTCTTGATCTACCACTTCTAACAGCTTGTTCAGTATCTCTTCGGTAAGAAGTAGATGAACCATTCCGTTTCTATCGGGGTTTTCCAGGAGCTTCTTAACATTGGGCATGAAAAAGACTGAGGAGAGATGTTTCACATTTCTGGATCCTGATAAAAATTCAGATAAAACATTATAGGGTCTCATAATATCTGTAGAAGTTGATCTTACAATTAGTGCGTTTTTTAAGCATCCCACGTCTTTAAGAAGTTCTGGTGGTATGGATCCGATTTCATGATTTAAAAATAGGTTTTCACATTTATTTAAAGCATATAGGGCCCTGATCATGTCGATCAATTTATCTGCTATTATTTCACCCGTTTGTGATAAGGAGTAGTTCCCTGATTTCCTTACTATGATATCCTTCTGCTCCAGCTGGTACATCCCATGTAAAATAGTTGATGAACTTAGATGAATCTCGTTTTTTAAACCGGCCAGATCTTTTGATCCCTCACTCAAACTAATCAATATTTTAGCACGAACTTCAGATGAAACAAAAAATTTTAAATCATCCTTCACTTCATCATAAAACTTAAACATGTCCTGTAAATCCCTACTCATCAGAATGCTCCTAACTTAATCCTTTAGGTTTAACTATAGTCTATCATTACTAATTATGTTAGTGTTCGGTAACTATTTAATCTTTGATGTATTTGGACGACTATTATCAATATCAATATTTATAGAATCATTATTTTTAATAAAGAATATGTCGAAATATTGTCAAATAATAAGGATAAATAAAAAACACTTTAAATATCCATAATCACCACATATAGTTATTAATAAAAAATTCAGCAGTTATACGTGCATTTAAATGTTCTTACATCACCATTCGAAGGTTAAACTCACAATCCTAAACTTTTTTTGCCATAAATAACACATTATTGGTCTAATTTTCACACTTGTTCATCAAAGTGTGATTAATTTCATCTTACTTCAATAATCACGTCTTTATTTTCGATGGCAGGATTAACTTCTTCAATCAACACATCAGACCTTAATTTACCCCATATTAATGTTTCAATGAATTTAAGAGCATCTATCTCCCTTGTTGTGAGTCCTTTGGCCTTCATCATACTCTGAACTTTTTTCAGATGATCTGATGTGGCAGTGGCAATTGGAGCATTGAATACTATTTCTAAAATTTTTACTTTGTGATCCTCACTTCCAGTAGCCAGGAATCTACCATCCTGACTGAAATTTAGACATTCCACTGTATTTTGATGTTTTATGTCCTTTACCAGATGGAAGTTTTCACCATCCACCACCCTTACCGTCCTATCCCATCCTCCTGCCGCCAGTAACCGACTGTCTGGGCTGAAACGAAGACATTTTACCCAATTTTCATGCTTTAACTTCCCAATTAACTTGAAGCTCGCCAGATCCATTACTTTAACGATATTATCCCAATCCCCAGTAGCCATGAGTCGACTATTTGGACTGAAATCCATGCATCTAACCCAATTTTCATGTATAACTTGTTTAACCAGTTTAAAACTCTCTAAATCCATTATCTTAACCATTCCATCCCGACCACCAGTAGCAAGAAACCTACCATCCCCACTGAAACCAAGACACAGCACCCCCTTCTGGTGTTTTATCTCTCCCACCATCCTAAATGTCGTAAGATCCATTATCTTAACCATTCCATCCCCACCACCAGTAGCAAGAAACCTACCATCCCCACTGAAACCAAGACACAGCACCCCCTTCCTGTGTTTAATTTCCATTATTAACTGGAATGTTTCAAGATCCATTAACTCAACCACTTCTCCCCATCCCCCGGTTGCCAGGAATCTGGCATCCGGACTAAACTCCAGACATAACACCCATTTTCTATACATTTTTCTTATAATTTCACAACTAATCATATCCAATACATTAATCACCCCATCCCTACCACCAGTAGCAAGAAACCTACCATCTTCACTGAAGTCAAGACATTCTACCACGTTTTTATGCTGAAATTCTGCTTTAACCTGAAATGTTTTAACATCAATCAACTTAACCTGCCCATCTTTATTTCCAGTAGCCAGAAAACGACTATCTGGACTAAAATCCAGACAGCGCACCCCATCTCGATGTTCTATTGTGTTTTTAAGTTGTAAAGTTTCCTGATAGGGATGTGAGTTCAGTTCATTCCACAGTGCATCATCACTTTTCGGAGGATGATATCCTGCCTTTGTAAGTGTCTTAAATATCTGGTAGGACCAGTTTGGAGGTGTCTGAAAGACCATTGCCCATAGATCATCGTATTTTTCCTCATTTTCAAGTGTTTTTATAATTTTCCCCCACTCAAGGTCATTTTCATTCATGTGTAACCTTCTTTTCCTTTAGATCAGAATGTGTATATTCGTCCATCTTATCCAAGTTTATAAAATAAATAGATAATTCTTCATGTTTTCATAACAGGGTGTCTGATTTGTGGTGAAAATTTTCTGTTTGTTTGTGCTTGGTTTCACGTTTTGATATATAATCAGTTGTTCCCTGGTAAAAGTACAGTTGTATATATTTTATATATTA
>MVQZ01000339.1 GCA_002067565.1 Methanobacterium sp. PtaU1.Bin242
CAGGGCTTACCGGGAAGGCATGATCGTGGGTAAATGTAAATGTGGTAAAAACCTCATTTTAATCGGATCACCTCGTGGAGATCCTTTTGTGGGCTGTTCCGGATATCCTGAGTGTAAATCAACTTATTCTCTTCCTAGAGGAGCTTCCATACTCAAAACAAAATGTGAAAAATGTGGCCTTCCTTTAATCTCCTTTGGAAAACCCAGACAAAGAGCATGTCTTGATCCCAAATGCGGCAAAGAAGGTAAAGAACCATCAAACGAAGTGGTGGGGGAATGTCCGGAATGTGGAAATGACCTTATAAAACGATCTGGGCGATATGGAGAATTTATAGGGTGTAAAGGATTCCCAAAATGTCGTTTTACCAAGTCCATTGAAGAAAAATCATGATTCATATTTTTATTTATAATAACTTTTAAGAGGGATTTAATTAAAAATCAAAAGAGACAGGTACATGTCATATTAATTTCACAGTGTTTAGTTTACTAGAATAAATGTCTAGAATAAATGTAATAGTAATTTCATATCCTCTAGAAAAATTATAAATCTAAAGAAAGATTATGGCATAAATAGGGCATATGGATAAGTACTAGTTACATGTTAGTATAGTATTGACATTTATTAGATATTATGAGTTATGGTCCAAAAATTAATCATGAGGTACTATTATGAATGTGGAAGGAGCTCTATCCAAATATAAACCATTAATAATTGTAATAATATTATTTTTACTAGTATTTTCACTTAGAGCGGGAGCTGATAATTTATCCTCCGTTTCCAGTCAGGTTAAACCCTTTTATGAGGATGCTAATGGACTTCCCTATTTCAGTGAAATGGATTCTTACTTTAATTATCGAATGACCGCTGATTATGTGGATCATGGTTATATGGGCGATGTCAAGATAAATGGCACCCAATGGGATTTACATTCATATTATCCCCCCGGTAGAGAGGCAGCATACACACCTATGATTGTTTACGTCACTGCATTTACCTATAAATTTGTGAATCTGTTTGCAAAGGTGCCATTGACCACGGTAGCCTTCTGGATCGGTGCTTTCATCGCATCTCTTGCAGTAATTCCTGCTTATCTATTTATAAGAAGGATAACTAATGATTATGGGGGAATAACCGCTGCAATCCTGGTTGGAACCGCGCCATTCTATTTCTCTCACACCTTCGCGGGATTCTTTGACACGGACATGTTCAACATGCTGCTACCATTGCTGACGGTATGGTTCTTTGTGGAGAGCTTTCGGGCAAATGATATAAGAAATAGAACAATCTTCGCTGTTTTATCAGCCATTTCTATGCTTTTATTCTCATTAGCATGGGAAGGATGGATTTATATCTTTTATCTGGTAATAATCACCACTGTAATCTATCTACTGGTTTCCAATTATCTCCTCCGATGGAAAACTATTAAAAAACCAGGTGAATATGACAGTAAAATGGAATGGTTCCAGGATCAGCCAGGAATCTTTGCATTGGTAGTTTTCTTCGTGTTAAGTTCTGTTCTAATTATGATTTCTTCGGGACCTTCAGATTTTGCCACATCTCTCTTGGGACCGGTAGGATTTACCCAACTCCAAGCAACAGTGCAGCAAACAACTGCCTATCCAAATGTCTTTGTTTCAGTAGGTGAACTCCAGGTACCAGGTGTAATGGATGCCATAAATAATGTGGGTGGACTGGTAGTCTTTGTATTTAGCCTATTAGGTGTTTTTCTACTATTCTGGCGTTTGAAACCCAGAAATAAAACCACTGAAAAGGTAGTAGGACAGGAGAAAACAGAGAAAAAAACAAAAAAGAGAAGAAGATCAGAAAGGCGAAAAGATAAAAAACAGGAAGAAAAGGCTAAGGAAACCGAGAAAAAGTTCATCATGCCAGATTTAAAGGGAAAAGATAAGAAAAATTATCTCTTATACGCAATATTATTATCCATATGGCTTTTAATCACTGCTTATGCCATGACTAAAGGTGTAAGATTTGCTGAAGCATTTGCCTTACCAGTAGCATTAGGAGCCGGTATATTTGTGGGGTTGATGTTAGGTTATGTTAAAGGTTACGTCAAAAATCCAAGCTATCAGACTATTATTATGGTAATTCTGTTAGTGGCAGCAGCCTTTGCACCGGTCAGCAGTGCCTACGCCATCTCTCATAATGTGCTTCCCGGGACTGATGATTCTATGGTGAACTCTCTAATCTGGATAAAAAATAACACTCCTTCAAACACAGTAATAACCTCCTGGTGGGATTATGGCCATCTATTTGCAGCTGTTGCAGATCGTGGTGTGACTTTTGACGGCGGTACCCAAAATAGCCCCCGTGCTTACTGGGTTGGAAAGGCGCTTTTAACCAGTAATGAAACATTATCTGCAGGTATACTGACCATGTTAAGCACCACTGGAGATCTGGGACCTTTGACTATGGATAATTATACAAAAAGTACAGGTAAGAGTGTAGAAATATTAGATAAAACATTGGGAGTGGATAAGGCTACAGCTTTAACTATAATGACCTCTCAGTATGGTTTAACCCAAGAACAGGCTCAAAATATGGTACAATATACTCATCCGGATAATCCAACACCAGATGTGCTTATAACTAGCTCTGATATGGTGGGTAAGGCTGGCTGGTGGACCTACTTTGGTAACTGGAACTTCCAGACCAACAGCAGTCAAAGTTACAGTTATGTACCCGGGCAGGGTGTAATCGTACCCAACAATGAAACTGGACTGAGTAACAACACCACAGTTTTATTGGCAGAAAATGCCATAGTAGCCGAAATCGTGGGGAACAATGTAACAGCAGGTATTATTAATGTAAATGAGCTTAAAAACCAGAACATGAGTACTTCTGAAATGATCAATAAACTTTTAGCAGGAGTGCAGGGTAACAACACCTTGGTGATAAAGCCCCATAAATTGATAGTGGTTCAGGATAACAATGTCACTCAGAATGATGTTGTATCTGCTGACAGTCCCTATTCCATAATTATTGTAAAAACTAATGGAACATACATGACCTATTTGATGAATAAGGAGCTGGAAGATTCCATATTCACCAAACTCTATCTCTTGAGAGGACAGGGAATCACCAAGTTTGCACTGGACTTTGAACAGCCGGGAGTGATGGTCTGGAGGGTAATATAAAAAATGGATGAAATAAACCATCCTCCTTCCCAACTTCTTTTTATAATTAATAATGAGTAGATTTAATTCCCTGACTGATAGAAGGACTATAAAAAAAAATTTATTTGTGTAAAATTCCTTTTTGTTTGTTCTCTTGATTAGATATAAATAAGCAATAATGAATTAATTTTTTAAGTGAAGAATCAAAAATAATATGTATCTGGTGTCCTGATCTGATCCAAAAAATCAGATTGCTATTCAAATTGGATAAAATAAACTCTTTTAACAAATTGAATTAAATTTATGTGAATTTTATGGCTATTGATGATAGAATACAGAAGATCGAGGAAGAGATCAAAAAAACCCCCTACAACAAAGCTACTTCTCACCATATAGGGAAACTTAAAGCCAAACTATCCAAACTTAAAGAGGAATCCCTCCAGAGAAGTAGTTCC
>MVQZ01000340.1 GCA_002067565.1 Methanobacterium sp. PtaU1.Bin242
CAATAAATCTAATCTATTAAGATCCCAAAGTGTGATGGCTCTGAGATACATTGACCACAAGTTTTTATTATCGATTTTTAATGCTTTATCATAATAAATTAATGATTCTTTATATCTCCCTAAACAATCTAAAACGAATCCTTTACGATTTAATAAATCAACATCTTTATTCTCTAACATTAATGCCTGATCGAAACTTCTTAAGGATTCTTCATATTTTTCAAGCTCGAATAAAGCAATGCTCTTATTTTTTAGTGCATAAAAGTAGTTTGGATCTATTTCCAATGCATCATTAAAGTAATCTATTGATTTATATTTCTTATTTGAATTCAGCAAAATTGCACCTTTTAAATTCAGTGCATGGATATTCTTGGGATCAATTTTTAAAACTTTATCAGCGTATTTTTCAGCTTCATCGTTATTTTCTATTTCAAAAAGAAGTTTTCCTTTATTATAATAAGCATCAACATTACCAGAATCAATTTCTATAATTTTATCTAATAAATTTAATGCTTTTTCATATTCCCCCGAATCAATAAAGGCAAAAGTATCTTCAAAATATTTTTCGATTATTCGATCATTTGATTTAATTTTATAACCCCCTTTTAATGAATTTTTTAAAACTAAATTAACTTTTAAATAGGAGTTATAAAAGGTTTTATATTATTTTAAAATATTTCAAAATGAGATAAAAAAATAAGATGTTATTTTCTGTAAATTGTCTTATCTTCCATATTAGCATCAATAAAAGCCCTTCTCCGCCTCATACAGGATTCACATACCCCGCAGTGCGCTTCTTCGCCCATATAACAGGAATAGCTTAAATCAAGAGGAGCATCTATTTTAACCCCCAACTTTACGATGTCATTTTTATCCATTTCGATTACAGGAGCTTCTATTTTTATATTATCCAGAGTTCCAATATCTAAAACGTTATTAAATGCATTTAGAAAATCTTTTGAGTTATCGGGAAATGTAGTAGCTTCTTCCTTATCCCAGCCTACTATAATCTTTTCAGCACCAGATGCTTCTGCAAAGGAGGTGGCTATGGCTGTAAAAACTATGTTTCTTCCGGGGACCCATACCTTTCTTGCGGTTTCATCACAAACTGATTTATCATCAAGCTGATTAAATCTGAGCTCCGGGACCTTATTATTCGATGTTAATGCTGATTTTCCCAGATTTTTTAGCCATGGAAGTTCTATTACTGTGTGTTCTATATTCAATTTTTCACCAATAGCTTTAGCAGACTTTATCTCCATTCTAGCGCTTCTTTGTCCATAATTGAAGGTTAAAGCATGAAGATCATATTCATCCTTAAAATATGCGGTGGCTACTGTGGAATCTAATCCCCCGGAAAGGACAGCTATAGCCTTCATTTTTGATTTATTCATAAATTCACCAAAGTCATTTAATGTGTTATAAATTACCCTAGAATAATGTGAAATTTATACTAAAAACGCTCCATTATTATTTTAAGTATTTTCAGTATTCATTATCCATTATTCGTTTAAACTCAATATTAGCCCTTTTCATGATGTTTTTAAGTGGAATTCCTGTTTTTTTTGAGATTTTCTTGGCATCTTCATATTCTGGTGCTATGTTTATAATTTCTTCACCGATCAATCCCACTTTAATCCTTATTTTAAATTTTACTCCATCCATATCCATCTCTATGGGTATGATTTTCCTTTCTGCTATGTCCCTATGCACATATGGAAGCGTTCGAACACCTAATGTTCCTGTCTCTCTTATTATTGCTTCTGAAACTGTTAGAGAATCTTCTGGTTTGGTTATAACTCTTAAAAGATGCCCTGGCCTGTTTTTTTTGGTTACGGTGGGGATTATAGAGACGTCCAAAGCTCCGGCATTCATCAGACTGCCGAATGAATGTCCCAGAACTTCTCCTGTGATATTATCCAGATTGGTTTCTAATATAGATACCCTATCTGTTCTGGTGGGTGAATCACCGGTTAAAATTCTAAGGGTGTTGGGAAAGGGTAGATCTATCTTTCCCGCTCCATATCCTACTCTTCGGTTTGTTATCAAGGGGTAAAAGTCGCAAAATTCCTGGACCATGTTCCGGAGGAGTGCTGCTCCTGTGGGGGTGGTTAGTTCCTTGTTTATAGGGCCACCGAATACTGGAATGTTTTTTAGAATCTCCAGGGTTGCTGGGGCAGGTATACTCATAGATCCATGGCTGGTTTCATTTCTACCCCCTCCCAGAGCCACCGGCATACCATAAATTTTTTGCAAATCCAGTTTTAGGTGGTGAAAACAATAAGCCGCCCCCATAATATCAGCCACAGCATCTGCTGCTCCTACCTCATGGAAATGTACTTTATCCAAACTGGTTCCGTGAACCCGGGATTCTGCTTCTGCCAGGATATGGAATACTTTTTTTGCAAAATCCATAATATCAGAGGTGACATTTTCATGTCTTATTCCATCTAAACGTTCTAATAGTTCATTATATTTAATGGAATCGTTATCCTGACATTTTACATCAACATAAGTTGCACTTATTCCTGATTTTTGAATTTTATTTATTTTAACCTGTATTTCCCCAAAATAAGAGGCATAATATTCCATAATTTCCCGAGCATCCTGCACATCAGCTCCAAGGTCTAAAAGTGCCCCTATCACCATATTTCCAGCTATACCTGCGTTTTGGGGGTCTATGATTACTACCATATTACCAATTACCTCTTTGAGTCATTTTATTTGAATAATTTTGGAGATATTCTAATCTGTTATTTGATCTTATTATTCCTTATCCATCATCAACTGACAGATGTCATCACCAGTGGGGGGAAAATAATTCTTCTGTTCTGTAAGTGTGATGTGATTTATATAAATCCACTGAATTCTTTAAGTTTTATTCTAGGTATTTTTCCATATCTAATTTTTATTTATGAATTTCTTTAATTTTTTTATTGATCTTATAATACCGTAACTTATAAATACTATTGTTCGTATATTATAGAACATTCGAATTTGACCGAACATAATAGGAAGGTGAAAGTATGAAAAAGTACAGATGTTTGGTATGTGACTATATATATGACCCGGAAAAAGGAGACCCTGATTCTGGAATAAAACCAGAAACTCCCTTTGAAGAACTACCTGATGACTGGCTATGCCCCCTTTGCGGTGTGGGGAAAGATCAGTTCGCCCCAGTGGAAGAAGAAAAAGAAACTCCTAAAAAGGACGCACCCCTCATGTTCTGCTATCAGTGCTCCCAAACTGCAAAAGGGACCGGTTGCACAGTAAGAGGAGTGTGTGGTAAGGAGCCCACCGTGGCCAGGCTCCAGGACAACCTTTTATTTGCCATAAAAGGAATATCAGCCTATTTATACCATGCCCGTGAGCTAGGCTATACAGACCCAGAAGTAGACGCTTTCCTGGAGAAGGGATTTTATTCCACATTGACCAACGTCAACTTCGACGCCAACCAATTTGTGGAACTGGCCCTCGAAGCAGGGCGAATGAACATAAAAACCATGCAGTTACTTAAAAAGGCCCATATCGATACCTACGGTGAACCAATTCCAACCGAAGTGCCGGTGGGTGCAATGAAAGGACCGGCAATTATTGTCACCGGCCATAGCCTTAAAACATTAGAAGAACTGTTAAAACAGACAGAAGGCAAGGGAATTAACATTTACACTCACTCTGAACTTCTCCCTGCCCATGGATATCCCGGACTAAAAAAATACAAACACTTGGTGGGACAGTTAGGTGGACCCTGGTTCGACCAGAAGAAAACCTTCTCCAAGTATAAGGCAGCGATTTTAGGAACTTCCAACTGTGTCTTATTACCAAAAGACGATTACAAAGAGAGGATGTTCACATCAGGAGTGGCACAGCTCCCTGGAGTGACTCACATCAAGGAATATGACTTTACACCAGTGATTGAAAAAGCCCTGGAACTGGGTGATCTGGAAGAGGAACCACGAGAAACCATTCTAACCACAGGATTTGGAGCTTCTACTGTTCTTTCCCTGGCTGATAAAATTAAAGAACTTATTGAAGCAGGTAAGATCAGACAGTTCATCCTGGTGGGTGGATGTGATTCACCACTATTACAGGCTAAATATTACACCGAATTCGTAGAAAAACTACCAAAAGACACCGTAGTATTAACCCTGGCCTGCGGTAAATATCGATTCAACTCTATGGATCTGGGAAATATCGAAGGTGTGCCTCGATTAATTGATTTAGGACAGTGCAACGATGCCATAGTGGCCATAGATATTGCCGTAGCCCTAACCGAGCTCTTTGGTGTGGAGTTGAATGAACTTCCGCTGACCATTGTCTGCAGCTGGATGGAGCAAAAAGCCGCAGCTATTCTCTGGAGTCTATTAGCACTGAATCTGAAAGGCATATATCTGGGACCCATTCTACCCGGCTGGGCCAACGACGATATTATTAAAGTTCTGGTGGAAAACTACGACCTGACACCTATCGGAAACCCGGAAGATGATATCGCCAAAATATTAGGGTAAAATATCCCCATTTTATATTTTTTTACATTTTAAATACTAGAAAATCGATAATTAACCATATAAATAATATTCAGGGAGATTCAGATGAAAATTGTTTCAATGGAAAGTAGTCCAATAGTTGACACTCCTCATAAAGTGGATGTACGTAAGTTATACGATACCGAAAATGCTATGACCATCCATATAACTCTTAAACCTGAAGAAAAACTCTTAAGACATATAACCCCTGTTGATGTGTTTTTTTACGTTTTGGAAGGAGAGGGAATAGTAGAAGTAGGGGATGAAAAAAAATTAGTATCAAACGATACATTAATTGATAGCCCCGCCCGAATACCCCATTGCTGGTACAATGAGAGTGATAAAATTCTACGTTTTCTGGTGGTTAAAATACCCCGACCCACCGAAGAAACCAAATTATTATAATACAATTTATGGAGGTCCATTATGACTAAAAAAGAAATTGATGAAGATAAAGCTTTTGAACAGGCACTTAAAGGGAAAATGGGCTGGAAATGTTCCTGTTCACTGGAAATAGTGGATAAAGAATCATCTCTACATAGCGTTACTTGTAAAAACTGTGGTAAAATTTTTAAAACAAACAAAGAGACAGATCTATGTTTTGATTGTGGAAAAAAACGATGATTTAATAGTCTTAAATAAAATAAGACAAAAAATAATGGTATTGAAAGTATAAATTTTCTTCTTTCCAACTCTTCCTTTATGTATTTTTTTTAAAATTTCCTACTATTACCCTTGTTCACAATTATTCTGCGTATAGGAACTTCCAGCAGAGTGAATTTTTCACCTTCCAATTCCTTACAGATTAATTCCACCATTCTATCCACCTTTTCCTCATCAACAACACTGCATATCAGCACCGCATCGGTTGCATAATCCTGGATCATTCCTATGGCTGATTTGGGATCCTCTTTTATGACAAATCCCTTCCAATCAGGGGGAGACATCCCTTTATACTCCAGAATATAAAACCCAGTGATGCCGGCGTCGGTAAGAGCGTTCATGGCCTTACCCAAATTTTCCATCTCTACAAAGACCCTAAGATGAACTTTCATAAAACCACCTACTATATATTCATTATATTGTTCATATTATTATAAATATTGGATTATAGGTATTGGTGATGAAATGGAAACAAAAATCTGCTTAAATGACACTCTCCTCAAAATAGACCATGAAACTATTATAATCCAGAGAGAAAATGGATTTTTATCAATTGGCACCCCCACCATAGGTGGAGGTATTAGAAATATTAAATCCATAATAAATCATGGACTATATTCTTCAAGTGAATACTCTAATAATGTTATCGCTGCAAAAAAAATCCTTTCAAAGTTAATAAAGGATAATAATATTTTAGAACCTGTGGCAGGGATTTTAGGCTGTTTCAATGTTAAAAATATGGTAAATATAACCATGGGCGGAGTTACCACCATAATAACTGCAGATAATCAGAATTTGTCTATGAACTTAATTGTTATTTTAAATGATTATTTAGATAATGAAACGCTTTTAAAGTTATTCAAAACTGTTTCTGATACAAAATTTGCAGCTTACTGGGATACTGGCGTTTCCTTCGATACACAGGTTTCTGGAGAAGATAATATTTTAGTGGCCTGCGCTGGCTATGGAGATGCTAAAACCAAAAAAGAAGCAGATAATATTCGAAAAAGTGTTGAGCAATGCGTTAAAAAAGCAACCATGCAGGCTTTAAGGAACTGTGGATTTCCCCGGGATGTGCTGGGCTTCATGGAAGATGCTGGTGTTAAAGTGGAAGATCTGGTAGAGGCAGGAATGCAACTCTGTGTAGGGGTTGAAAAGAGTGATGCACTTAATATTAAGCTCCATAACCAGATATTAAAGTCACTGGAAGATTTGAATGTGGTTTCACTCATCATAGCAGGCATAAGATTGGAGGAAGACTACGCCAAGCATCGGGTAAGGGGAGTGAATGTTGATGATGATCCTGCCTATCTCTATTCCGATGAAGTGCTGGGAATGGCAGTGGCCAATCAAATAGCCGGTACTAAGGCAATATTTAACTTTAAACGATATGACGAAGCAAAACCAGGAATAATAGGTACTCTTGGCCCGGTGCTTGATGATATATTCGCCGGACTGGTTGCAGGATGTATGTCCAAGATATTTGAGGCGTAAAAGATGTCACTTAAAGCAAATTTAAAGGTTAAAAAGACCAGATCATCAGGGGGTCTTACTGGAATTCTGGGTCTCTTATCCTTCTCCACTATCCTCCCCCTAAATATTCACACCAGCATCCAGGAGATGACCAGGTTCACCTGGCTGTGGCCTATAATTGGTGGACTAATTGGAATAGTGGTAGGGTTTCTAGGCTTCCTGTTGATAGATGTAATCCACCTATACCAACTGATAGCAGCAGCACTGATCTACAGCTTCGCCATATGGTTTACAGGATTCCACCATCTGGATGGGCTGGTGGACTTTGGCGATGGAATGATGGCCCACGGAGACCCGCAAAGAAGGATAAACATAATGCGGGACCAGAGAATAGGTACCGGAGGTCTGGCCTATTTCTTTATGGTTGCCATCATAACCTTCGCTTCTATAGCCTCCGCCCCAGCAGCAACCATATTCTTTATACTCTTTGTATCTGAAATATCCGCTAAAATGGGAATAATAACCTGCTGCACCTTCTCTGCGCCCTATGCAAATGGCACTGGAAAATACTTCATAGAAGCCATGAACCCCAAACTACTAATACTAGCCATGATCATAACCCTAGTCCTGGGATTTTTAGCCCTTAACACTGCCGGAATACTGGGAATAGTAGGAGGACTGATAGGGGGGCTGATTATGGCACTGGTGGCACGTCGAAAATTCGTTTACACCACAGGGGATATATTGGGAGCTTCCAATGAAGTGTCCCGGATGATTGCTCTGTTGGTTATGATTTTAAGTTTACAGATTATATAATGATTATAATTTTTTTGAGGATGTAAAGGTTTGATAATATGGAAATTAACGTTTTAAGACTTGATCACAGAAGAAGAAGAGATGCCCGGATAACCACCCATGTATGCCTGACAGCAAGGGCCTTTGGAGCTTCTAATATCATTTTGAGTGGAGATAATGATAAAAAACTCATGGAAAATGTCTGTGATGTAACAGAGCGCTGGGGAGGAAAATTCACAGTCAACTACCGGAAAAACTGGGACAATCTTTTAGAGGAATGGAAGAGAAATGATGGTGAAATAATCCACCTCACCATGTACGGAGAGCCTGTACAGGATGTTGTAAAGGATATACGAAAATCTAAAAGGGATAAGCTGGTGGTAGTGGGGGGCTCCCGGGTTCCCGGTAAAGTCTACAAGGAAGCTAATTGGAATGTTTCTGTAACCACCCAACCCCATTCCGAAGTCTCCGCCCTGGCCATATTTCTGCACATGTTCTTTGAAGGTAACGAGCTGGATAAAAAGTTTAGTGGGGGGAAATTGAAGGTCTTGCCCAGTGCTAATGGTAAAAAGATCATGGATCTCCATGAGAATGAATAACATATAAAGGGAAAAATTGTCCTTTTTATCTTATATTTATTGTATGAATTTAAATATGAATTTTTATAGTATACACTTCTAATTCTAAATTTTAAACCGTATAATCTTATCATCACCTAATTGAGGCAAACCCCTACCATCCCGGTTGGATGTGCATATATAAAGGAAACCATCATGTTCCACCACATCCCTGATCCTTCCAATGTTGGTGAAAAGCTCGCTTTCATCCAGGATGGTCTTGCCGTCACTGGAAAGTTTTAAGACCCTCAGCTGGTTGCCTCTAAGTCCGGTGACATAGAGATGGTCCTGGTAAAAGGCTATTCCACATGGAGCCAAGGTGAAGTTGTTGTAGACTCTTATGGGGCTAATATAGCCCGGTGCACTTTCATTTCCCTGTATGGTGGGCCATCCGTAATTTCCGCCCTTGGTTATGATGTTGATCTCGTCGTTCATGGTAGCTCCGTGTTCAGATTCGTATAAAATCCCATTAGTGGGATTCCAGGCTAGTCCCTGCGGATCTCTATGGCCGTAACTGTAAACATAATTCCCAAATGGGTTGTCAGCAGGGACTGAACCGTCAGGATTAAGTCGCAGTATCTTCCCTCCGGTGGAGTTGATGTCCTGAGCCAGATTGGAATTACCAGCATCACCGGTTGTGGCATATAACTTACCATCTGGTCCGAATTTTATGCGACCCCCATTATGTATGGATCCGCCAGGAATATTATCCAGTAGCACCTGTTCATTGCTTAAATTCCCATCTAAGACAAAACGGGATATGCGATTTATTCCACCATCATGGGTGTAGTAGAGGTATATATATTTATTCTGGGCGAAATTAGGGTCAACTGCCAATCCCAGGAGACCTGATTCTGTTACCTGGCTTACATTTATATTTCCCACGGTCTTTACGGTGCCGTTCTCCAGCAGGTTAACCCGACCCACTCTTTCTGTGAAAATCATGGTGCCATTTGGAAGAAAATCCATAGCCCATGGTGTGTTTAGGTTCTCAGCTAATGTGATGGTCTCTCCTTGTGGTCCGGATGTTGCTGGCTGAGCAGTCCAGTTAAATATTAATATAACTCCCAGAATTAGAATAACAGCCACTAATATAACCATAACCACAGTCCAACTTCGACCTATCATTAACTTATATTTATGGTGATTATTCTACTTATTTTTTCATGTCAAAGTGAAAAATAAAAAGAGTAATTCAGTGTCAAGTTCAATAATAAACTGGCAAGGAATTTAACTTTAATTTGAGTATATCTATTCATTAAATAATCAAGGAAAGGTGCAGTGAATGTTGAAAATACTTAAAAATACTGTTCTACAGGATCGATTAACCAAAATAAGAAAAGCTAATATTGATAGTCCTGATTTTAAGGCAGGATTAGTTGAAATGAGCAGATTAATGGGATACGAATTTCAATCAACCATGGATATTCGTGAGGTTAAAGTTAAAACTCCCTTTGGAACTGCGAAAGGAATAAAAATAAAAGAAACAGAAAATGTGATTGTGGTGGGTATTTTAAGAGCTGCTATTCCCATGGTGGAAGGTTTGATGAGTATTTTCAACGAAGCTAAATATGGGGTGGTTGGCGCCTGGCGGGAAGGGGAACCTCCTTTCAAGGCAAAGGTGAGTTATATTAAAATACCTGATGTTCAGGATAGGATCGTTATTGTAGCTGATCCCATGCTGGCCACAGGCAACACCATGAACGCCACACTTAAAAAGATTAAAAAACAAGGAACCCCCCGAAGACTGGCTATTTTAAACATCATAGCCACAGAGGAAGGTGTGGAAAAGGTTTTAGAAAACCATTCTGAAGTGGAAATATACACCTGCTCCATTGAAAATAAGCTCGAAGATGGTTACATCGTCCCTGGCCTGGGCGATGCAGGAGATATCATCTTTGGAAAGCCTATTTGTTGAACAGTTGATTAAATTAGAATTTTCTTTATTTTTTTGAGATTGATCCTTTCTGTTTTTTTTTAAACTGATTAATAGAATTAGTTTTAGTTTATTAAATTCATAGATTGTGTAAATATTTCTGTAATTTCTAACCTATGACTTAACTTAATATTTAATATAAGGACTCCCCATGGGCCACAGCCACCACACCAGGAATTCCATCTACTTCAAGCTGGTAAATAGCTTCCATACCCTCTTCTGGAAATGCTACCACACTTTTGGATCGGACTTTACTTGAGAGGAGGGCTGCAACTGGCGGGGTAACTACAAAGACGGAATTATATTTTTCCAAGGCTTTAATGGTATTTCTACTGAGAGAACCTTTGCCAATGTGCATTTTAACCCCTGATTTGGAGAGGAATGGTATGTTCTGCTCTATTTCAACTTTATTGCTGGTGGTGGGGGATATGCCTGCTTCACTAACCGCGGTGTGCATTATGGCCGATCCTTCTAGATTAAGATTATTTTCCCCATTTTGAATTGATTTCACCAGTTTGGGAAGGGCTGCGTCTCTTCCAGTGAATATTTCACCATGAAGATCTATTTTATCCCCCACCTTAAGATTTAGTATTTCCTGATTAGTTAGGGGTGTTTCAATCTTTTTTAAAACATCTTTCATGATTATTTTTCCTTAAATTTCTAATTTTATAAACTCTGAATGAAACTGATCTCATTAAAAAATACTTTTTTTTATAAATCTAATTTTATTTATTAAGGTTTAAGATCACCCAGATCATGTAAAAACATTTCTATATGTTCCTTTTTCAGGTGGGGCATTACAATAATCCGAATGGCTTGTGGATAGGATGAAATGGACACCGCCCATCCTTTCTCTTCCAGACGGTCTGAGATCTCCCATACGGATAGTTCATCATCATAAAAGGCCACGATATTAAGCTGGGGTTTTGTTACCAGCTTGAAACCTGTAGTTTTGATTCCCCGGGCTAAAAGTTCTGTTAACTCCATGCATCTTCCTGCCACTTCCCGGTAGCCCTCTCTTCCCAGATATTTCATCAGTGCCCAGGTGGCGGCGGTGGATGCTCCTGTTCTGGTACCTACAATGGTGGATTGTCTGTCTTCGGTAAGATAAGGGGTTTCAATGCTCATAACCTCCAGATACCTCCTGTCCCGGAAAAGGATTCCTCCGGTTGGAATAGGGGCCAGTCCCATTTTATGGGGATCTATGGTTATAGAGCAAACTCCGGGTAATGAAAAATCAAATTTAGGTAGATCATATCCTGTTTCGTTTAAAAATGGTATGGAATATCCGCCGAAAGCCGCGTCCACATGCAGGAAAATGTTTCTATCTGCACAAGTTTCTGAAAGTTCTTCTATAGGATCAACCTTTCCTAACTCTGTGGTGCCGGCCACTCCCACTATGGCCACAGTTTTATCAGATATCAGGCGGTGAACAGAGTTTATATCAACCTTATAATCCTTATCAAGCTCTGCTTCCCTTAATTTCAGGCATAACATGTCTGCTGCCTTTTTAAAGGAGAAGTGGGCTGATTTGGGCACTATTATCTCTGGATTTTTTATTCTGCGCGTGTTACGGGCGGCTCTCATGGCCATGATATTGGCTTCGGTCCCGCCGGTGATTATGTGACCATAGACATCTTTTTTACCCAGCAGATCTCCCAGCATGGCTATTGCTTCATCTTCCATGGCCTTGGTGCCCTGGAAAAGTCCTGGATCTCCTAGATTAGACTCTAAGAACATGCGGTAGGCTTCCACGCCAATTTCATGGGGACAGGTGCACATGGACCCCAGTATTCTGCCGGAACGATGGGTCATATCCCTTTTTTTGAAGTTTTTAAGCAGTTCTAATACTTCTGCCTTTGAAATTCCCTGTTCATCCATTTTCATACCTTTGAAAAGCAGATTATATAAAAAAATAAAATAAAAAATTTTTATAAAAAAAATAACCTTCAATCTAGCATGGTTTAATGGGATATTTATTCCTGCATGATCTTCCTTGCGGCTTTAAGAAGTAATTTTTTCTCCACCCGGGCCACTACTTCCCTTACTGTGGCCACTGCATCGGTGTTGGCGGATACTGAGGTGATTCCTAATTCCACCAGTTTTTCTACTATGGTGGGCATGCTTCCGGCCTGTCCGCAGATGCTGGTTTTAACTCCTGCTTTGTTACATTCCACGATAACTCTTTCTATGAGCTTTAAGACTGCTGGATGTTTTTCAGTGTAGAGATTCGCCACATTTTCGTTGTTACGATCAATAGCCAGAGTGTACTGGGTTAGGTCATTGGTTCCGAAGCTTACAAAGTCCAGTCCTTCTCTTATGAAGTCTTCTATAACCAGGGCGGCTGCTGGTGTTTCCACCATTATTCCAAACTCTATGTTTTTCTGTGGTTTTAATCCCACTTCTCGGGCTATCTTTTTAGCCTGTTTGAGTTCATCAGGATGCTGTACCAGAGGTAACATGATTCCAATATTGGTGTATCCCTGTTCATGCAGCTTCTTTATGGCCTTGAACTCTGCTTTAAGAATCTCTGGTTCATCCAGTTCTCTTCTGATCCCTCTCCATCCTAGCATGGGGTTGTGTTCGTAGGGTTCATCTTCCCCACCTTTAAGGGATTTAAATTCATCTGTTGGTGCATCCAGTGTTCTGTACCATACTGGTTTGGGATAGAAGGTGTCAGCCACCTTTAGTATGTTCTCTACCAGTACTTTAATAAGTTCATCCTCATTTCCTTCTCTTATGAATTTTTTAGGATGAACACCAGTGGTTAACATCATATGCTCTGTTCTGAGAAGCCCCACACCATCTGCACCAGTCTGAGAGGCTTTTTTAGCTGCTTCGGGCATGCTGACATTTACTTTTACCTCGGTGACCGTTAAAGGGGATTGTTGAACTACTGTGGTTTGTACAGCTTCTTTTTCTTTTTCAGTTGATTCTTCTATGATTTTTCCCTCATAGACCAGTCCTTTATTACCATCCAAGGTAACCACAGAATTTTCTTTAAGAATTTTGGTAGCGTCTCCTGTTCCCACAACACAGGGTATTCCCAGTTCCCTGGAGACAATGGCAGCGTGGCAGGTGACTCCGCCTTCATCGGTTATTATTCCATCGGCGCGTTTCATGGCTGGCACCATGTCTGGTGTGGTCATAACCGTGACCAGTATATCTCCATTCTGTATTTTATCTAGCTCATCTGTATCTTTAATAATCTTAACATTTCCAGAAGCCATACCTGGGCTTGCTCCCAGTCCTTTGGTTATTATAATCCTTTCTGTTTCAGTTTCTTCTGTTCCTGCTTCTGTTGCAATTTTACCCAGAGTGGTTACTGGTCTTGACTGGAGCATGAACACTTTTCCGGATTCCACTGCCCATTCTGTATCCTGGGGGAAGTTGTAATGTTCCTGGATTTTCCTTCCAAGCTCGGTTAGTTCAGCTATTTCTACTTCACTTAACACTTTTTTCTTTTTTATTTCATCTGGAACTGGAATTTTCACGGTCCTGCCTTGTTCCGGGTCTTTCTGGAACATGATGTTTTTCTCGCTGACCTGGTAATCCAGAATCTCTCCAGTTTCCTTATCTACCCAGATGGTGTCAGGGGTTACAGTACCGGATACCACTGCTTCTCCCAATCCCCAGGCTGCTTCGATGAGTATCTTATCTTCACCGGTTGAGGGGTGTACAGTGAACATCACTCCTGCTTTTTCGGCATCCACCATCTCCTGGATCACTACGGCGATGTAGACTTTGGAATGGTCGAAGTTGTTTTCTTCCCGGTAAAATATAGCCCGAGCTCCGAAAAGAGAAGCCCAGCATTTACGGACGTATTTAATTAAATCATCCTCACCTTTAACATTAAGATAGGTATCCTGCTGCCCAGCAAAAGAAGCTTCAGGCAAATCTTCAGCTGTAGCCGAAGATCTAACAGCCACAAAAGCATCTTCCCTATCAATCTTAAGACATAACGCATTGTAAGCTTCTATTATAATGGTTTTAATATGATCAGGCACTTCTGTCTCATTTATAATCTTCTTAATCTCTCTGGCAGCCTGCTGGAGTTTCTGGTTGTTGTTGACATCTAAAGCATCAAGTATGTCCATTATCTCATCGAAGATCCCTGTTTCCTTCATAAACTGATCATAGGTTCTGGATGTTATCACAAAACCGGGAGGCACAGGTATACCTGCCTGAGTAAGTTCTCCTAAATTAGCACCCTTTCCACCGGCAATAGCCACATCATCTTTTTTTAACTTCTCAAAAAATTCGACATGCTTCATGCTAAACACTCTTTTTTATTTTTTAAAATAGACTCTTTTAAAGTAGGTTTCAAATAGACTCTCTAAAGTTTGTTTTAAGGTTGGATTTGCTTAAAAAATACATACTTTTTTTTATTCTTATATTAATTGTAGATTTATTTGACCAGTTCTGCTCCTTTATCAACCACTACTCTACAAGGAACTGGGAATTTCATAGCAGCTCTTCTTAAAGCTTCTTTAGCATCTTTAAAGTTCTTTTTATTGGTTTTGATTGTCAGAACTTTCTGATTAGCTTTTACTAAAGCCACATTACTTACTGGTTTTCCAAATGCCTTTCTCATGCCGTCCTGAACACGGTCTGCTCCGGCACCGGTGGCCATGGGATTTTCCCTTACTATGTGATGGGGGTATACTCTGATCTTCAAGTGATAACCCATCCTACCGGATTTCCTTTGCATGTATCTGTTTGAAGCAATTCTGGCAGCTTCCAGTGCGTTGTGAGATAGCTGCGCTGGCTCTTTCAATTCCAAACTTACTGTTAAAGGGAACTCTGCTGAGAGATTTCCCATATCATATTGAACTATCCTGGAACCAGGAATTTTCCTTATATAATCTTTTCTAGTATATGCTCTAACCATTGATGGTCCTCCTTTAAGAAAGTTTTAATCTATAACTTAATAAACATTACCATCCATATTCAAATGTAATTAGAATACTTACTCCCATTAAATAATACTCCATATTAATGCCATTTTATGGCTTTAATTAACTCCCGTCCATGTCTCGAATTATCTGATATAAATTTCCTTAGTATAAACTAATAAAACCTATATTTCAATAAATCATACTAGTTGGGTGAGACCATGAAAATTGCAATAACTGGAAAAGGAGGGGTTGGAAAAACAACCCTTTCAGGTACTATGGCATGTATATTGTCAAAGACTTATAAAGTATTCGCTATCGATGCTGACCCAGATATGAATCTGGCATCCAGCCTGGGTATTCACACCGAAATCATCCCCATATCCAGGATGAGAGATCTTATAAAGGAGAGAACTGGTGCTGAACCGGGATCTGCATTTGGAGAGGTTTTTAAGATGAATCCCCAGATATCTGACCTTCCGGAATCCCTGTCTGTAAAGTATGATGCCAGCGACAATTTGAGAATTCTGGTAATGGGAACCGTGGAAAAAGGAGGAGAAGGATGTATATGTCCTGCTTCAGTGCTTCTTAAAGCCCTAATGCGAAATCTGATACTTAAAAAGGATGAACTGGTGATACTGGATATGGAAGCAGGGATAGAACATCTGGGAAGACGTACCGCTGAAGCGGTGGATATGATGATCATCGTGGTGGAACCCGGGCTTAAATCCCTGGAGACTGCTGAGCGCATTAATAAGTTGGCCACAGATATAGGGATAAAAAGAATTATGGCCGTTATAAACAAGGTTTCCAACCAGGAGGAGGAGAAATTTGTCTCCCAAAAACTTGAAAAGTTAGATCTGGAGGTTTTGGGAAGTATTCCTCGTGATGAGACTGTGGTGATGGCAGATATGGAAGGCAAACCTCTTGCTCTTTACCCTGATTCTAAAGCATTTAAATCAATAGAAGAAATTGTAGAAAATATTTTAATATAAATTCAAGAGAATAATAGTATGGAAATTAAATCCAGAATTACCTTTACCTACAGGACAGAGAAAGAAGCCCAAATCGCTTTAGATTCACTTAAACCGGACAATATGGGCTTTTTAGAAACTCATGTTGAATTCCAGAGCCTTATATGTGATTTAGAGTCGCGACCGCTGAAAACAGCACTCGCCACAATAGACGACCTTCTATTTTGCGAGATGATAAGCGAAAGAATTATTGATTTTACCAATAATGAAGAATAATTTCACAAAATATTAACCCAGTAATCGGTTGTATTTCTTAATAAAGCTATATTTGTAAAAAAATGGAAAAATATTATTTTATATGAATTAAAAGTTATTTACATGAACTAGAAGGTGAAGAGATGAAGTTCACACTTAAAGGAGAAATTACTTTCAGTAAAGACGCCAGTGAGGCGGAAGAAGATATTAAAAAATTCATAGATGAAGCTAATGAGGAGATATTTTTAAAGGGAATTCCAGAAGACCAGAAGCAGGATGCTTCAAAAATAATCAACTGGAATTTAAACCAGGACATTCTTGAAGTTGAAATGAAATCAGGAAGACGTGGAAGAGCTCATGATGCGATTTTACGTGTCAAAAAACCTCTTACTCTACTTTTAGGTAAAAAGTACCATTTAGGCATTAGAAAAATTATAGCTAAGGAATATGAAATCGAAATACCCCTCGAGAAAGAATCTGCAGTGGATGATGACACCGGGATGATTAAAACAGGGGAAATAGATTTAGGGGCTACTGTTGTTGATAAAATAATGGACATGCCCTATGTTTCAGGAGCTGAAATTGTTGGAAATAAATTAATAATTAGATTTGAAGAATTGAAAGAATCAGAATTAAGAAAACACGTGGTAGATAGGGTTTTAAAGTTCATAAAGGAATCAGTGCCCAAAGAAGATGAAACTGAATCAACTCTGGAAGAAATTACCCAACCTTCTGATATTCTCACTAAAAAGGTCACTAAAATTGAACCCGGCACTGTTGTATCTACCAGCCCTAAACAGAAGTTCTTCTTTAAGGGTGATGCCACAGAGGAGGCTGCAAAAAGGGGATGGGTAAAAAAATTCCCAGGCAAAGGTCAGTGGTTCTACGGGCCAAAACTCATCGCCCTGCAACGCGCCATAGAAGAGATATTCCTGGAAAAAATGGTTTACCATCTGGATTTTACCGAATGCATGTGGCCCAAACTCATACCCATCCCGGTGATGAATAAGATGCGTTACCTGGAAGGTCTGCCAGAAGGAATGTACTATTGCTCCGCCCCCCGCAGGGATCCGGAGGTATTTGAAAAGTTCAGGCAGGAACTGGTAATCAACAAAGAAGTTCCCATCAATCTCCTAAAGGAAGGGCTTAAAGATCCTTCCTATGTTCTGGCACCAGCCCAGTGCGAGCCTTTCTATGAATTCTTCTCCCATGAAGTGATTGATGAATCAGAGCTGCCTTTTAAGTTCTTTGACCGCAGTGGCTGGACTTACCGCTGGGAAGCAGGTGGAGCCAAGGGCCTGGATCGGGTTCATGAATTCCAGAGAATAGAGCTGGTGTGGCTGGGAACTCCAGAGCAGGTGGAGAAGATCCGTGACGCCACCCTCCATATATCCCAGGATATGGCTGATGAAATGGAGTTGGAATGGTACACAGAAGTAGGAGATGATCCCTTCTATCTGGAGGGGCGTAAAACCGAAGAGAGGGGAATTGAGTTTCCAGACATACCCAAGTATGAGATGAGGCTGGTAGCTCCAACACAGGATAAGGGTGTGGCTGTGATATCTGCAAATATCCATGGAACCCACTTCATAGAAGGATTCTCCATAAAAGAAGCCCATAATCACCGTATATGGACTGGCTGTACTGGTATTGGTATCTCCAGGTGGATATTCGGATTCCTGGCTCAGAAGGGTTTTGATGAGGAAAACTGGCCAGATGAGATTCGTAGGAGGATTAAAAACGTGCGGGTTCCCCATGTTTTAACCTGGCCATAAATTAACATAATATAAAAATGAAATATTCATAAACAATCTCTAATAGGTTTATTTAACTCCATATTTTTTTTTATTTAAAAATTAATGCCATCTCCAAATTAAATTAGAAGAAAAAAGAGATAAAATCAAAGATTATTCAATTGTTTTGAAGGTTCATCCTAATTACTAGCATTATTCCTACTGCAGGAAAATAAGAACTCCTTTAAATAAAAATAAAAGATTTAAAAAGTGGCCAAGAATAACAGGGACCACCAGAAGAAAAATAAATGAAATTTGAAAAATTTATTAAATTGGATGAAACTTTAAAAAAAGTGCACAATTAGAGAAAAATGGAAGTAGTGATTTTTCTACTATCAACTATTTTTCCTTGATATTTATGATTTAGTTTTCCTCTTTCTGTTCAATACGCTCTTCTAATACTTCCTCTGCTATTGGTTCAGTGTTTTCAGTTGTTGTGTTTTGAGTTTCATCAGTTTCAGACTCTTCTGCTATATCAGCAGTATCTTCTGCGGATTTTTTAGTTAATTCTTCAGATTTCTCTTCAGTAACTTCTTCAGCTACTGTTTCACTATCTTTAGCAGTTTTTTCATCTTCTTCTTTCACTTTCTTCTCAAAGACATCCACGAACTCTACTTTATCCACATTTTCCATGTTCTCCCATATATCTCGGGATATACGGAAACGGGCGAATGTGATGTCCATGTATGGTTTTTTATCGAATTTGGTCATCTCATCCATCTGTATGACCACTTTTCCCTCTTCAATTTTGACCTGGTGATTGCTGGAGTCTATGCTTGGATTGGGATAGTGCAGATCGATCATGCTTCTTATCTTCTCCTCATCATCATCTATTATTTTCTGGACTTTGATCTGGTATTGAAGATTTTTACCGGCCAGTTCATGGTTAAAGTCAACTCTTACACGACCTCCACTTATACTCCTGATTATGCCGGTTCCGCCCTCTGAAGAGATGCTCATACCGACCTGGGGTTTTATGCCCTGTTTTCGGAACTCTGACATGGGAACTAGCTGCATCAGTTTAGGATCTCTTTCACCAAACCCTTCCTGGGGCGGTATTTCCACTGTATTTTCATCGCCTTCTCCCATATCTACCAGTGCATCTTCAATGCCTTTAAGGACATGCCCCGCTCCAACAATTATAGGGATTGCGCCATAAGTTTTATTTTCGGATAATATTCCTTCTTCTTCTGCCACTTTTTCATCGGTTGTGTCAAAAACTTCTCCGGTCTCCTGTATCCTTCCTGTATATTCTAATTTTAAAAAATCTCCTTTTTTCACTGACATATCTCTAACCTCCTGTGTGGTATTCTCTTTTTAAATTTTTTTAAAACTTGCTTGTTTTTATAGTTTAAGATACGTAATATTGGTGGGTAGTTTTCTATATATCTATGTATGGTTTCCTTAAAGATGCCAGCCTCCAGGGAAGAGAGGACCCTTTGCTTATAATGTCGGCTGAAACCCCTGGAGATAGAGTTTATAACTTCTTCAAGGTTTTTAAACGGCCTGTTTTCTTGGAATTTGTCTGCGGTCCTGTCATCAATCAAGGCCAGGGATTTAATATCTTCTGAGGAACTATGATTCACCCTTCTCAGTATACCCTCAACATCCCTTGTCTGGTGCAGGGGTGCCCTGTGTTCTGCCATTTCTCTGCTTAATATTTTAATGGTCTCTTCAGGCATCATATCCCCCACAGATTCTAAGTCAGATGATAATATTGCTTCCCTTATTTTTGTACCGCTTACCCCTTCAATACGTTTTATGAAGATAAATTTATCTTTAAAGTTATAACCTATTTTGTTAAGGGATTTTGAAAGGGAAACAATGACATAGTTGTCTTCATCTAGTTTTCCATCTAATATAACTTCTTTACTGTGCATGTCCACAATTTTATAGGGTCGGGGAGCCACCGCTCCACCTTCTTCGATTCTCCTTAGTACCCTGTTAAATCCGGGGAGTGGTTTATAGCCCCGGGGGATGTAATCAGCATCTAGTGCTTGGAAGGTTTTAGCCAGGCATAATGAGTACTGTCCAGATCCCATAATGCCCATGGGCGGTCCTTCTACCACGATATCAGCACCTACCGCCACTGCTGCCTGTGCACGGGCATGACGGGTCATTATATAGGGTAACCCTCTTCCACTGCGCTCCAGGGGGCCGGGTACAATGGCGG
>MVQZ01000341.1 GCA_002067565.1 Methanobacterium sp. PtaU1.Bin242
GGTAAAAATGCTTATTCTTGGTATTATACTGATGATACCCATAGTGAACTTTATTGGCCTCGGATATTATTTAAGAGTCATATCCGCTACATTTGCTGGTTTAAATGAGCTCCCTGAGTTTGATGAAGTAGGTGATCTGTTTATTAATGGTTTGAAGATGTTTGTAGTTGCTATTATCTATATGATAATTCCTTTGATCCTGTATTTCCTAGCATGGATATTTGCAGTGCCCTCAGCAACATTCACAACCGGCACAGCCGTATGGTACGTACCATTTTATGCATTTTCAGCGGTTTCATGGATCTTATTCGCACTAGCTCTAATACTGGGGTTATTGTTCGGCCTGATGTATTATATAGGTATAGCGAATATGGCCCTTTATGAGGGTGAATTAGGTGCAGCATTAAGATTCAGTGAAATACTGGATAGAATCAATGCAATTGGATGGGGAACATTCATAATATGGTACATAGTGTTTATTGTCGTCAGTGCAGTAGTAGCAACGGTAATTGGCATAATTGGGATCATCCTGTTGTTTATTCTCATCGGTATACTGGTGTTTATAATTGGATACGGATATCTGTCAATGTTCCAGGCCAGATCAGTTGCATTATTATTTGCATCCAGTGAAGAGGACCTAGAACCTGAATAATCCTTTATTCTTTTTTTTCTTTTTTAATTATTGAAATTCTAACTTTGGTGAATTTATATGGATGCCGGGACAATATCAACAGATGCTATTAAATATCCTCTTTCCGATTTTAAAAAAGTCTTAATATTGGGAATTATAACTATTCTTTCCTCTTTAATCATACCAGGATTTTTTCTGTTGGGATATTTTTTGAAAATGATAAAACATTCCATGGCAGATTTTTCCGAGCTTCCTGACTTTGATGAGTGGATGGAGATGTTTGTTGATGGTCTTAAGGTATTTGTGGTTCTGTTCATTTATTCCCTGGTACCCCTTATTCTCATTCTATTGGGAGTTTGGAGTGCACTGCTGCCCATGTTCACAGTACCAGGTTCTGGATCTCTACTCAATCTGTTAGCCGTGGAATGGACAGGCAGCGTTGCCCTTATCGGTGTCATTTTGGAAATGTTGGTGAGCTTTATAATTGCCATTGCCCTGGCTAACATGGCTTATCATAATGAAATAGGAGCTGCATTCCGGTTTAAAGAGATTATAGGTAAGATTCAGGAGATAGGTGGGGTGGATTATCTTATATGGTATGTGTTGATGTTAATTATTGCAGTAGTGGCTTATTTCATCTCCATGTTTTTAATTTTTCCATTTATTATTGGAATCATAATTGTGCCCCTAATAATTATACCATATTTAATCATGATTTTTGCCAGATCAACAGCATTAATATACGTTTATGGCGGGTCAGATGATTATTTTAGAGTTACTCATAAACAAAAGTGATGGATAGGAAAGTTTCTGAAAATAAAGATTAAAATTTAATAAAAAAATTAGCTCTCCAAAAAAAATATTAAAAAAATATCAGAAACCTGAAACATTTGTATTCAGGTTCTAATAATATATGCTATTGCAGTCATTGTTTATATGTTATTCAAGCCATAATTTTGGTCCTTTTTAAGTTCCTGTTAGTTTTACACCTGTTATTTTTGCTGTGTCTGAGTTTAAAGCTCTTAAATCATCTGGTGAGAAGTTATGTATGTTATTATGCCCTGCCAGCTGAGCCAGCATTTTTGTCTCCTCGGTCATGGACTTGATGTAGTTAGCCACTCTCATAGCTGCTAGATCAACATCTAAACGCTCACAGAGAATCGGATCCTGGGTGGCCACCCCTACCGGACATTTGCCAGTGTAACACATACGGCAAGCCCGGCAGCCCATGGCAATCATAGCTCCTGTTCCAATGTAAGCAGCATCTGCACCCAGGGCTAAAGCTTTCGCCACATCTGCCCCGCTTCTTATTCCTCCGGTGATTATAAAGTCTACAGTGTCTTTCATTCCAATTTCCTTTAGACCATTTACTGCTTCCATAAGAGCTGCCAGAGTAGGTATTCCTGTGTGCTCTATCACCACTTCAGGAGCTGCTCCAGTTCCTCCTTCCATACCATCTACTGATATAACGTCAGCACCAGCTTCAGCCACAATCTTCACATCCTCCTGAACTCGGCCAGGTCCTAATTTAACTATGATAGGCAGTTTCCAATCAGTAACCTCCCTCAGGAGTTCTATGTGTTTGGCCAGATCCCCTTCTCTGGTGGCGTCTAAAAATCGCGCAGGACTCAAAGCATCAGTACCCAAAGGTATACCTCTTATTTCTGCTACTTTAGGACTTACCTTCTCGGCAAGCAGGTGTCCCCCCATCCCTGGCTTTGCCCCCTGTCCTATTTTAACCTCTATAGCATCAGCAACATTTAAATAATCTGCAGATACTCCAAATCTTCCTGATGAATATTGTACTACCAGTTTATCAGCATATTCACGTTCTTTAGGTAACATACCGCCCTCACCAGTGTTTGCACAGGAACCAACCAGAGAGGAACCTTTAGCCATGGCCAGTTTACACTCCTCACTCAAAGCTCCGAATGACATTCCCGCTATAAGTACTGGTGTCTCCAGTTCTAATGGGTTTTCAGCATATCTGGTTCCCAGCACCACTTTGGTACTACAAGCCTCTCTGTACTTATCTACAGGTGATACTGAAGCCTGTCCCGGGAGTATAATGATATCATCAAGATTGGGCAGACGTCTTTCAGTACCGAATCCTCTTAGAACGTATTTACCTGCTTTAGAAGTGTAACGTATGTCCGCTATGGTTCTAGGATCCCAGATACTACCTGCTCCCGTGGGAATAAGCACTGGACACGCTGCAGTACAAGATCCGCACATTATACAACGGCTCTTATCTATCTCAGCATGATCATCAACTATTTTTATGGCATCAGTAGGGCATACTATTTCACAGGTCCCACAAAATACACATAATCCCTGGGTAGATGATGCTAATGCTGAAGAGGGTGATAAAGGTTTAACAGCTGCTGTATTAGATCCTGAATTATCTATTTCAAAACCGCGCTGTAATCCTGTGGCAAATTCTTTAACATCAACTGTCTCCAAACACTGTTCACCACATGCTTCGACACACGCCGGGATTTCCCTTCCAGATTCCATGCATTGCTGCTCACATTTAAGCATTTCTTCTTGAGTGTATGTTATACCCCCTATGGGGCACATTAACATGCAAAGTCGGCATCCTACGCAACGATTCTGGTCTATTTTAACTACACCGCCCTCCCGGTAAATTGCATCTCTGAAACATCCTTTAAGACAGGAAGGATTTATACACTGCTGACAAACTATGGCATGATAACCATTGCTCATTTTATGTAAGAATAATGAGCTTTCCCCTCCA
>MVQZ01000342.1 GCA_002067565.1 Methanobacterium sp. PtaU1.Bin242
CTTCTTTAATGGTTTTAACAGAGCTGATTGCTTCAAAAATATTGTTGATAAACTCTACATCCTCTGGAGTAACCTTTTCATTATGACAAACCAGGGTAACTCCTTCACCTACTTGTGATGTTATGCTGGGAATTATCTTGGTAATTTTTCCTGGAAATTTTGATTCCACTGTTTTTATGGTTAAACCAGCCGATATATAAATAATATGAGTATTTAAGGAAATTTTTGGTTTTATTTCTTCAATTACTTTCTTTACTTCACCAGTACCGACAAAAAGGAATATTTTTTGACATTTATCTGCTAATGATAAGTTATTATCGGCTATCTCAATTTCAGGATGTTCTTCCTCAAGATCAGAAAGTTTACTCCTGGTTCTGGTGCAGATGATCATCTCTTCTCTCTTTAACACTTTGTAGGATAATATTCCCCTTATGATCATGCTTCCCATGCTTCCGTAACCAATGAATCCAATCTTATCCATTAAAATCCCCTTTATTTCAGTCAATCATGCTGAATAATCATTAACTGATATTGCACTCAATTTTCCAATCTAATTTCGATAACTCCATTCTTTATTTTCTCCCACCGAATATGGTGAAAATTCCATACTTATAATAACAGTCTACCTGTTTAAATCCGATAGATTTCAACATATTTAACTGTGTTTCCAGAGTATCCGGGTGATTATCCGGATTATTTTTGTACTGTTCAGGTAGATACTCAAAACTCTTTTTAACATCCAGTTTAATCTGATTTTCCTGTATCCATTCCTTCCAGATTACTCGATACCAGCTTTCCAGTTCATTAGTGGGGGCTTTTACTGTTTCTATATTTAAAAAAAATCCACCAGAATTTAGATTATCATATATGTACTGGAAAAGGGATTTCTTTTCTCCGTTGTAGAGGTGGTGAATAGCCAGGGATGAAACTATGAAATCAAATCCGTCTGTTAAAATATTTTCTCCTGATCCGTCTTCAATTAACTGTTGGAATGTTTTCTGGATGAAATTAATGTTATTGTAATTATTAAGGTTTTCCCTGGCGTTTTTAAGCATTTCAGCGGATCCATCTATTAGCGTGGCTTTAATCTGGTCATTTTCCTTGAGCAATTCTAGGGTAAGTACACCCTCGCCACATCCAAGGTCTAAAACTTTAATTGACTCCTCAGAACTCATACTTGACGAAAAATATCTGTAAAATGATCTTAATATCCCCAATAGTCTTTGTCTTTCCAGTACGTAGATGTTGGCGTTTTCCATAAAGTTTTTTGCATGTTTTTTCTCTGCCCATTCTGAATTTTCGAATTTACTCATGTTTAATCGCCTGGGATAATTAGTTAATCAAGGATGACTTAAATTTTATTCTATTTTTTCATTATTTTTCTCAAAATATATTAAACTAAGCCGGGATGTGAGTTTTTCGGCTTTTTTAATGTGATAACCACATTTTTCATATAATTTAATATTTTTTTGACTGTTATGGCCTGTAATAAGCTCCCATCTCATGCATTCTCTGAATTTTTTCTCTATTTCATCCATCAATCGCGTTCCAATTCCCTGGTTCTGTAAATCCGGATGAACAATTAACCTTCCAATGTAACAAGTATCTGGAGCAGACATTCTGGCCCTGACCGAACCAATTATTCTCTTATCCTTCAAGGCCTTCAGAAAAAAATATTCTTCAAATTCAGATTGAATCTCCTCCAGGGTCTGGATTAGGGGAGGGATAGTGTAATCATTGTAGATTTTAGCTTCGCTCTGGTAGCATAACTTCTGCAGGGAAAGTATTTCCAGTGCATCATCAATATTTGCCTGTGCAATAATCATTTCATCTGCCCACTATTTTTTTCCAAATAATAGGATTAATGGATATTTAAGCCCATTAATAAACCATCATGACCTTCTTTTTCTATTTTGTAGCCACGCCTTTAAAGAAATTATAAAAAAATGTTCCAGATGGTTCTGCAGACAGGTGTAAATCCTGGATACCTTTATCCCATTCTCCAGTAGTGATTAATCCAGAGTTAATGGCCTGATCTTTAACCCCTTCTACCATGGCAATGATGGTCTTTTTAATGAATCCATCCACCATTTCCGGTTTATTATAATCCACGTAGACCACTCGGGGATCCGCCTTAATATCGCTGAACCCCGCTTCCTTTAGGAGAGGGTATAGTTCTCTGCCCATTAAGGGATTGCAATCCAATTCCATTTGAACCTTAATGAGACATTCCCATGCTTTTACGGCCTCTTCTGTCTCGGGATAGAAATAACAGGAGCCATGATCCCCTTCGATGACTGTGATGGAACCTCCCTGTTTTAGGACTCGTTTTAAACTTAAAAGAGCCTTTACTGGATCTGGAAGATGCTCTAAAACAAAACAAATAAACACATGATCAAAGGTTTCATCTTCAAAAGGCAGCTCCATAATATCAGCTACCTGAAAACTGACGTTTGAAATTTTTTCACGTTTGATTAAGGATTTCGCCTGTTTTAAAGATGGTTCTGATATGTCTACTGAAATTATCTCTGCCTGGGAGCTGTTTCTGGCCAGGGTAATGGTCTGGGCTCCAACACCACATCCTGCCTCCAGAACTAAACATCCCTTTGGATAACTGGTATCATGATGCAGGAGGGGAGCCAGTGTTTTAGCCTGATCAACCAGTCTGACAGCTTCTCTTTCCGAATACCCATGAACATAATCTTCTCTCATAATAATACCTCTAAATTTAACTAACAAACTAAAATTATAACCTAATGAGATCCAATCTCAATTTTAGCATTTCACTTCCCTTTTTGGCAAACTCATAATTTACTTCCTTACAGTCATTTTATGATTTTTAAATTCAGGATAATCCATTATACTATCTATAAAAGCTGATTTTTTCCATTAAAGATTTATTAAGGGAAATATCCATTTTTCATCTATCTGTGCCCATTTTCTTTAAAATCTGCAATGAATTTTTTATATGCCCTTCTGCGTTTCGCTCATAATCAGCGATGTCTTTGAAGAAATTCCATTGGTAGTGGTCTGTTGCGTTATCAAGTTTTTCTATGATTATCTTAAGATCCTGGGCGCATTTTTTTCCAATTTCATAGGGAGAAAAACCATAGATTATATCCATAGCCGTAACATTGCATCCTTTAAGATTCGCCTCTGCAGCAAAAGAACTCACACCTGATGCTACATCCAAAATTCTATTATCATTATCTATCTCTGCAAGTTCAAAAAAACTATTATATTCTTCAAAAGACCTACCTATTAGAACTATTTCTTTTAATTCTAGCTTTTTCACCATTTTAAACTGTTCCCACCATTATTTATCCTTCAAAATTTGTCTCTTCAAAACTGTTAATTTACAGGCCAAATTAAAAAATTAAGGAAAAAATTTAGCCCTACAAATCACTGAATTCTTTTTAATTTAAACATATACGCCATAGTATTATTTAAAACTTTATAGCACATATATGTCCGTTATCTTGGTTGTACTCCTTGATATTGAAATGTTACGACCGAATATTAGCATTAATTTGTAAAATTTATTTATTATTTAACTTGAAATAAATTAACAGAGACGAATTATTATAAAGACCATTCAGTTTCATTCACCTTTTCCACGGCCTTAGTTAAATTTTCGCTATCTTTCAATACTTCTAGCACTCTTCTATTTGGTAGAGGATATATTATGGGATAATCAATCTCTCCATTTTCAGGTCGTGGTATGTATGCCAGAATTTCCTTATTAAGGCTGAACTGCGCACCAATCCCCCTTTTATTTCCCCGAGCATCAAGTCTAATCCATTTATCTAAAACTCGAATAAAAACTGCATTTAACCCATGTAAACCGAAACCTTCTTCAAACTCCAGTTTCTGATAACAAAACCCTGTTGGAATCTTTAGAAACCTTAAAATAGCCGCCAGTAAATGGGATTTAGCAAAACATAACCCCTGTTTATATTTTAAAACATCAGAAGCTTTTACGGTGATAAACTCACTATCTATATCCATTGAATGTGAAATATCATCACGCACAAACTCATAAACTGTTTTTATAACTTTTATTTCGCCTTTAATATCTTTTGATAAATTAACAGCGGTTTTCTGAATACCAATATCCTCATAATCGATGAAATCCGAGGAATTAAGGTATTTATTCAGGTCATTTGTTTCGGGAATTAGTTGCAATCATTTCACCAACATTAACTAAAAGCCATGAAAATAAATTAAATTTAAAAATATTAAATTAAAGGCTAATTTTATTCTTCTATCTCTGAAAATTATATTTCACCATATGTTGCTATTATGGTGGTGTTTACTGTATGTATATCAGGGTCAGTGCAACAAATGGAAGTCGATCAAATATCTTTATCCGGGGTAAAACTTTTTTACCATGGGCTCTGTAGAGATATAATGATATTATAGATTCTAATATGGCTAATAAAATTATGAATAATCCTAAGTCATTTATCATATCTGCCAGGGTCATGATCCCGGTTTTTGGTATCAAATCTGAGGTGATAATGGTGTTGGCTATTGCCACGAACAAACCACCTGCTTGCAATCCAAAACGTGGCTCGGGGTCGCATGGTTTGATTAATATAGCTAATAATGCTGCTGCAACTGCAACAAAAAGGGTAGACACCATTAATCACCTTAGTGGGTGTACTGTTGGTTGGGAGATTAAAATCTTCTGCAGTAAGTCCCAGTTCGGTTAGATTGGGGGTCATCCGCTCTATATGTTTTTTAATTGAAGATTGTTTATTTTCATAACCAACTTCCACCAACAAACTACCTAAAATAAAAAAATCAGTACAACTCCTACTATCCACCATTTGAGGGATCCAATCCCTCGAGGTTTAAGTCCTCCACCTTTTGACCCGCTCCCCTCGTCCTTACCCGTCAAATTCTCACCACTTATAAAGAATTTAGCTATAAGACTCTCTTACTTGTATGTAGACTTTTTATGAATAACTTCCCTTGGGTTAGTATTAGTTTTCACATAAATTTATTGTAGTTATTTAGCTTTTTGAAGCTCTATGTGAATTTTAAGTTTTGTGGATTAAAAGATCAGGTTCATATTTCAGATATGATAATTTTAATTTTTAATATGCGCCTACTGATAAAATAGTTACATTTTATCTATCTGTTCCTTAATCAGGGTTATGACTTCTTGTGAATTTTTAGTGGAAAATACAAACTCCTGGTAACGTCCTTCCTTTAAAGACATTACAATACAGTCTGACTCTGGAATATTATAAACCAATCTCCATTTACCCTCAACTTTTCCAAACCGTATGCCCCATCCACCATAATTAGCCACCGATGATTTATCCAGATAAACTTTATCAACATTATCCCATGGGATCTTGTGCTTGAAGATCCCATATCCCGCCACTAGGTGCTGGGGAGTGATTTGAATA
>MVQZ01000343.1 GCA_002067565.1 Methanobacterium sp. PtaU1.Bin242
GGTAAAAGCCAGAAAACCATTCCTTCATAACTGTAATCATCGTCAGGACGTCTAAATTTAATATTAAACAAATTTTCCATTTTACCCTCAATCTGCCTGATATAAATAGCTATAACAATTCCTATAAGGACAAGAACACCTACAGAAGCCATAACTGTTATTCTTGCTATATCTTCGCTCAATATGTCACTTCAATGGAATTCATGGTAGTGAGGTACAGTTGATGTTGTATTTGGTTGGGTTCATTCTCAAATCAGCTCAACTTTATTTAAATTTCTTTTGAGTTTTTATATTCATGTAGGACTTATATGGGTTTTTTCAGACTTTCACTAAAATTAACACTTTTTAACATCATATTCTTTTGTTTTTTGTTTTATTTCGTCCTTTTTCAATTTTAATATTATAAATTCTCTGATATCACTAATGTCATCCTGGTGTATCATGAAATAATCATTTTTACTAAATTTTCCATGTGTAGATTCTATAATAATCTTGAAAGTTAATTCAATAAGATCAATACATAACTCCTTAACGGGACCTACAGTCACTGCATCAGCAGATACAACATAAATATTTTGAAGATCATTGAAAAAATAGCTCTCATATGCAGAATTTTTCAACTCCAGATCAGATAGCTGGTCAATATCTTCTTCTAAACATTTTAACTGAATTGAATTATTTATTTCAGCTAAATCTTCCATATTCAAAATATAATATTTTGTACTGAAAAATCCACCGGTTGAAACAAGAATATTTTCAACCTTAAATTTATCTAAATCAATGCATATATCAGATACTTTACCTATTTCAACATCCCGATTATCCAAAACCACCATTTTCTTCAATTCCGTAGCCCGCATGCTAAGTTACTCCTGATTATAATACAATTACTGGTTTTTTTTACATATATTGTGACTGAAGGTAAATATGGATTAACCATGTTGCGAAGAATATGACTATAGCCAAAACTACCATAAATTTGTATCCAAATTTACTTCTAATTTCGAATGGTAAAATTTTATTGATGTAATCAGGAAACAAGGGAATGGCCTGAGCAATTAATCCCACAATAATCATACTATATGCAAGACCCACTGGATCCTCAGGGAAATTTAGCATGGAAAACCCAGTTCCAGTGGTAAAACCACCTGCAAAAATAGACAATAGAAAACAATAAGCAGGATGATAACCAATACCTGTTCTCTCTAATATGCTTGAATCACTGAAAATCCTAATCCTAAGAAGCAATATAAGAAAAGGAAATAAAAAGATCGTTATAAATCCCAGGTAAATAGGAAAATTATTTAAAGAAACCACAAATGGATAATAGAAAAAAACAGCCATTGCAAGTATGACTAGAGGTGTTTCCAGTATTATGCCTTCATAAGTCTGATCATCCAGTCCACCTTGATAAACACCTTCCCGTACAGTTTTAATTCCAGTCAACTTTTCCAGACCTTTCCTTATGTTACCCCTATACTTAGCTGAAACAGCTGCAAAAACGAGCACAAAAACAACTGCTTCCATAACTTCAAATCCACCCATTAAATGAAACTCCAATTTTTTTTATCTTCATCTTTCTTATTATTCTGGTTTAATACTTATATCTATATCTCTATTAAAGTTCATGTATGATGTATGAACCTGCGGCCCCTCCAGCTTGATTCATTATATAATGAGTCGTGGAATCAATACCGTTCCTCCCCAGCCATGCTTCTTCAGCGAGAATACGAGACCCACGCTCACCAACACAGTATTTCACAGTTGATCTGTATGAAGTAGATACGGCCGTTTTTAATCCCACAGCTTCAGGCCCTCCGACGAAAGATAGACCTACTGTTGCTACAAAGTCAATTTGGTTACGAGGATCATTTGGATCATCTGCCATACCAGAACCAAACCAGATACATCCAACCCCCGCACCGATAATACATGCTCCTGCTACCCATCCAACAGGTCCCAAAGCAACAAGTCCAAGTGCAATAAGCATACTACCACCCACACTTGCCACAGTATGCCCCGTCGGTGAGTTAAAGAAGTCTGAAAGTCCTTGTGTAAGTCTGTCTGTCCGTGGGCCATGATAACAGTAAGCATCATCTGAAGATGTGGAACCTTTGTACTGAAAATTACCGTCAGAAACTATGTCTTTCACAAGTCCAGTGATCATATCTATTACTATTTTCAAGTTAGGGTCATCAACAAGCGTTATTGTGGCTGTTCCAGCTGCCTCATCGAAAATCACTTGGAAATGTTCTCCATGCATTATACCCAAAAAAATCTGTGAAGCCGTTGAAGTACCATTCAAACCTGCATTACCCAAAGCAGCCTGCTCTAGATCAGACAACATCAACGAAGACATAAACCTAAATGAAAACACATTCTCCACATTACCATTAACACTCATTCCCATCGCAGGATCCTGACAATGAACATAACCAGCGCCACCACTTACACCACTCATCACTATTGTAGGTTTGCTCCTACTCCAGGTCACATTTAAACTGGAAGCCATTTCGTCTGCGAGTTTGTCGCTGAGCCAT
>MVQZ01000344.1 GCA_002067565.1 Methanobacterium sp. PtaU1.Bin242
CCGCCGGGATTTGAACCCGGGACCTTCGGATTAGAAGTCCGACGCCCTATCCAACTAGGCTACGGGCCCGTGTGATCTTATAATTAAATACTTTACATCCTATATAAAAAAGTACCTTATATAGTTTACATATAAGCAGGTGATTCCTGTCCTTCTTGAACAGTGTTAGCCAGCTCTTTTAGCCGAGATTCTATTTCTTCAGCTTCTTTTAGGAGAGGTTCGGCATTGATGTTTATATTTAACATCTTATTTAAACTATCTACAACACTGGCAGCTGCTCTGGGATCTGGGTACTGATTTAAAACTTCGGCAAATAGACATGATGCAGGAATATTTTTAACAATGTGCCTGAAAGTCCATTTACATTACCAAAGGGCATAATGGGTATTCCCATATCTGCTAAATTTTTGAGAGCTTCCTGGGAGTTAGCTGCGCCAGCTATACCTCCACTTTTTTCTCTTACTACTATACTGTTGAAGGTTATAATCTCTTTGCTGTTATTTTTTTCTGCCCAATCCACTATGGCATTCGCCATGTCATAAGCCACAATGGGTGGTATTATGAAATCAGATAAGAACAGAACGATCCCATCGGTACTGTATACTCTGAATGGGTGAATTGCCACACCTTTATATAATACAGCCAGCGGTGGAAAATATTTGGAGTCTATATGTCCTATTTGCTCCATTTTAAGCTCCTCCACCAGTAACCATCCTAGAATATTCCCGATAAGTCCCAGTTCTGGTGATCCTTCCAGTATCACAGCATCTTCAACGTCTTCTGAAATTATTTTACAGCATTCTACTTCTGTTTCTACCATTTTAACCATTTGGTGCACCCCCTGCACCTCCAACATTCTTACCATTCTGCGGATCTATGTAAATTTCTCCCACGATGGTATTGTTTAATATAACCGGCACAACATAGACCAGTGCACCACCAACTGTCTTCAACTCGGGCATGCCTGCCGTTGCTCCTGGTTCTTCAATATATTTCTGTGCTATTAATTTTGCCTCCTCTGCTGTCACATTCACATTAACGCCTCCTGAAGATGGCTGCTCAAATAAAAGAGATGTTCCGTTTGAAGATCCTTGATCTGTGGTAATTGTTTCTTGAGAACTAGGGGATGGTGAAGGTTCTGACGAGCTGTTAGAGATTTGATAGCCAACAGCTGTCGCGCCCATTAGGATCACTATGATCAGTGATAATAATATTTTGTTATTTATCAATTAGCTCACATCAAATGGTTATTTTCATAAAACATCCATATCTTATTGATTTAGTTTTATAATAAGCCATCTATAACTTCCTATCTAATTTAATTTGGTTCAAAAGTTTTTTGTAAGATGTGTGGGATTAAATTGTTTCTGTATATGAAATTATGGTTAAAATAGTTTATAAAATTTTACTATTAATTAGAATATCACTTTATTTCTGGTTTAATTATTCTTAATTATCTAAAATTATTCGATTATCATTATAGCGAATATTTTACTAATAAATGTTTAAAATAATGGATGTTAATAATTAATTTTTGAAATTTATTTGGATGGAATTTCCGAATACATCATTGGTCATAATCAAGTTGAATTTGTAGATTCTGTTTGACAATGGTGTTGATATGTTATATATAGATACTATTTTTAATTATTTTATAGTATTTATAATTTTCACTTTATCTTCTAAAGAAAAGCTTATAATTATATATAATAAATTGAGATACTGATGTTCATTATATAAAAACAAGAGGTGATACATTTGAGCGAAAAAATAGTTATATCGCCAACATCACGACAGGAAGGACATGCAGAGTTAGTCATGGAAGTCGATGATGAAGGAATTGTAACTAAGGGGCGATACTTTAGTATTACTCCTGTAAGAGGCCTTGAAAAGTTAGTAACAGGCAAAGTTCCAGAAACTGCGCCGGTAATGGTACAGAGAATCTGTGGTGTCTGTCCTATACCTCACACCCTGGCATCTGTGGAAGCTATGGATGATTCTTTAGGTATAGAAATACCAAAAGCAGCCAGACAATTAAGAGAACTACTTTTAGCTGCCCATCACATAAACAGCCATGCCATACACCAGTTCTTGATAGCAGCTGATGTTGTACCTGAAGACCTGATGGTTACTGCCATAAATTCTGTTTCTGAAATAAGGAAAACCGTACAAAACGTTGTGGACATGGTTGGTGGAGAAGGTATTCACCCATCAGATGTTCGAATTGGTGGAATGGCCCAAAATCTTAGCGAAGTAGCCAGAAAAAGACTATATGCTAGATTAAAACAACTCAAACCAAAATTAGATGCACATGTGGATCTTATCATTGGTTTAGTCGCTGATAAAGGTTTCCCAGAAGGATTAGGTGTACATAATCAGGAAACACTCGCAACCGATGTACTTTACGGTGACAGAACCAAGTTTGACCTTGAAAGATTCACCGAAATAATGCCTGAAAGCTGGTATGATGACCCTGAAATAGGAAAAAGAGCATGCTCAACCATTCCATTATACGATGGTAGAAATGTGGAAGTGGGTCCAAGGGCAAGAATGGTAGAATTCCAAGGATTTAAAGAAAAAGGTGTTGTAGCACAACATGTAGCCCGGGCATTGGAAATGAAAACGGCTTTATCCAAGGCAATAGACCTACTGGGTGAATTAGACACTTCAGCATCAGTTATGGCAGATTTCGATGTAACTGGAACTAACAAACTGGGAATAGGTGCTATTGAAGGTCCAAGAGGAATGGATGTACACATGGCCCAAGTAGCCGATGGTAAAACCCAGTTCTACAGCTGTTTAGTTCCAACCACCTGGAATATACCCACCATGGGACAAGCTACCGAAGGATTCCACCATGAATTTGGACCTCACGTAATCAGAGCCTACGACCCATGTCTGTCCTGTGCAACCCATGTGATTGTATTAGATGACGAAGACAGGAGCATTTTAAGAAACGAAATGGTCAGGATTTAAGGGAATTAATATGGCATTTGATGCAGAGATTTTAGTCATAGGCTGTGGAAACATCTTATTTGAAGATGACGGATTTGGACCAGCAGTAACAGAAGCATTGGAAGAGTATTTCAAGAAACATGAACTTCCAGATAACGTTATGATCCTGGATGCAGGAACCAGTGGCCCATTTTATATTTTCAGCTTACCGAATGAACTATGGAAGAAACTGATAGTGGTAGACGTAGTAGAATTCGGAGCAAAACCAGGGACTATTAGGATATTCGATGTAAGCGAATTACCGGAAGGATCATACGAGAATGTACATTCTTGGCCAGTAAACCAACCATTGCATGAATTAAGCGAAAAAGTTGAAGTTGTGGTTATTGGATGCCAGCCAGAATCTGTCTCTGCACCTGACGTTAAGTTAGGCTTAACCAAAAATGTTGAAGATGCCATTCCAAAGGCCATTGAGATCATTTTAAAAGAAATAGGGGTCTAAGCAAATGTTAGCCCGTATTAAAGAATTTTTAGGAATGGAATCAAAACCAAAAGAAGTAGCTTCAGAACAGGAGGTTGAAAAAGTGGCGGAAGAAAAACCTAAACCAAGAATTGGATACATCCACCTTTCAGGATGTACCGGGGACGGAATGTCATTAACTGAAAATTACGACATTTTAGCGCCTTTACTCACAGAAATGATTGATATAGTTTATGGACAAACTTTGGTGGACCTATGGGAAATGCCAGAAATGGATATAGCCCTGGTAGAAGGTTCTGTTTGTCTGCAAGACGAACACAGCATGCATGAATTAATGGAAGTACGGGAAAAAGCAGGTCTTGTAGTGGCTTTCGGTTCCTGTGCAGCAACAGGCTGTTTCACCCGATACTCACGAGGAGGACAACAAGCTCAGCCCAGCCATGAATCATTCGTGCCGATTGCTGATATAGTTAAAGTGGATCTGGCCATACCAGGATGTCCACCATCACCAGAGATAATTGCTAAAACAGTTGTGGCAGCAATCAATGGAGATATGGATTACCTGCAGCCTATGATGGATTTAGCTGGATACACCGAAGCTTGTGGATGCGATCTACAGTACAAAGTGGTGAACCAGGCTCTATGTATAGGATGTGGGACCTGTGCCATGGCCTGTCAAACCAGAGCACTCACCATGACCAACGGTCGGCCAGAACTGAACAGCGCAAGATGTATAAAATGTGGAATATGCTACGTCCAGTGCCCGAGAAGCTGGTGGCCAGCAGATAGAATTAATAAGGATTTAGGGTTATAGGAGGATGTGAAAATGGTATTAGGAACATACAAACAGGTTGTTACTGCAAGATCAACTGATAAGCAGATCCAAAAAATTGCCCAAGATGGTGGAATTGCATCCGCTCTCCTATGCTTTGCTCTTGATGAGAAAATCATAGACGGTGCTGTGGTAGCTGGACCATCCGAAGTAATGTGGAAACCAGAACCAACAGTAGCCCTAACTTCTGATGAAATTCTAGCTGCAGCAGGAACTAAATACACCTTCTCACCAAACGTGTGGATGTTGAAACAAGCAGTAAGACAATATGGTCTTGAAAAAGTCGGTACTGTTGCTATTCCCTGCCAGACTATGGGTATAAGGAAAATGCAGTCATACCCATTCGGTGTGAGATTCCTTGCAGATAAAATAGCACTCTTAGTAGGTATTTTCTGTATGGAAAACTTCCCATATGAATCACTCAGAACTTTCATCTCAGAAAAAGCCGGTGTTGACTTCGATTTAGTGGAAAAAATGGATATTGGTAAAGGAAAATTCTGGATACACACCCAGGATCAGGTCTTAACCATACCACTAAAAGAAACCCATGGATACGAACAGAACGGATGCAAAGTCTGTCTGGACTACGTTTCAGAATTGTCAGATATAGCCACAGGTTCAGTAGGATCACCAGATGGTTGGTCCAGTGTATTCGTCAGAACAGATGGCGGTGACACCATATTCAAACAGGCATTAGAAGCCGGAGCAATTGAAGCCAAAGCAATAAATGAAGGTAAATTTGGCCTGGAAATGCTCACTAAACTCTCAACACAGAAAAAAGAGAAAGCAATGAAAGTCATCGATGAGCGAAAAGCCATGGGACTACCAGTTCCATTCAAAGCCAGCAGTGAGAAAGAAGGCGATCCATTAGCCAACGTGTAAAGGGATAAATTCCCTTTATTTTATTATTTTTTTTAATAGAACAAATTTTTTGTTATATTTTAAAATTAATTTTTGCCCCTTTTAATCAATTCATTTAGTCATTCAAGTTTCAATTTAAATAATAATTAATTTTTTCTAGAATGGCGTATAGATGAGTAACTTCTTAAAATTTCTTAGAATTTTATTGGGTGATTATTTCACAGCCATCAGATTCTACAATGACAGTATGCTCAGCCTGTGCCACACGAGCACCGCTTTTTTCAGTTAAAACATGATAAGGATACACGGCTCTGGAAGAGATAAGCTGTCGCATGGCCAGATTAAACTGCCGGCCCTTAAAGCCTTCTTGAAGCCATCTGCCTGCAAAGGGTAGATTTTTGTAATTTAGTTCAATTTGTTGCAGTAATTTCCTGGCCTGTACCATACGCAATGGTCTATCCCTCAAAAACCGGAAGATGTATGCATCCTTCATATCGGTCACTCTACCCACACCATTGGTTACAAAAGGTTCTATGGCTAAAACATCACCTTCAACTATTTTACGGCGATTTTCCTCATTAATGTTAGGTATGGATAGGCCAGAATGTAGTATCCAACGGTCCATGCTGTGTCCGGTCAGATTTGAAACAGGCTTAAGGTTTTTAGCAGTCACGGTTTCCTCAACCACTTTACCAATTTCTCCCACATTAACACCATCTTTTACGGTGCTTATTGCATTTTCAAGAGCTTCCTGGGCAGTTTCAATCATTTTAAATTGCAGTTCCAATTCTTTCTCAGAAAGCGGCAGATCAGTAAAATCTGATGTTTCTCCCTTAACCACAACTGTTACTGCAGAATCGGCAATGTATCCGTCTACATGAGCTCCTAAGTCTATTTTAACCAGGTCACCCTTTTTTAGGAGGGATTCATCATTAGATGGTGATGTGTAGTGGGCAGTAACCTCATTTATTGAGATATTACAAGGAAATGCAGGTTCACCTCCCATTTTCTTTATTTCATGTTCCACAAATTCTACTAAGTCTAATACTTTGAGATTCTCTTTGACTTTTTTTATAGCCATTGCTCTGACTTTTGAAACAATTTCACCGGATTTTTTGTACATTTCAACCATAAAACCACATAAATTTTTTGATATTTTAAAGTATCTAATAAAATATAATTCTTATTTAAAACTATTTTGTAAATAGATATATTTGATTTATCCACAAAATAAATAATAATTCCTAAAAATATATGGACAATTATAATAGCATAAGTAATTTTCACTAAAGAGGAAACAAATGTTTTTATTTGGGGTGATGTATAATGAGGGAGCCGCTGAAGCATGAAAATTTACTTGAGGGTTATTTTTTGGATTAATTTTTATTTTGAATTTAAAAAAACCTATTTTAGATGGATTGAATAATTTATATAGGAGCAGAGATAATATAATATCGGGGATATTATTATGGCTGATGTAATCACAATTCCAGAAAATATTTTTTATATAATAATTGCCATTATTGCAGTAGTAGGTATTATAGTGGCACTTATGCAATGGCGAAGAGTAAGAGAAGCACAAAGTAACATTCAGTTTCTTGAAAGGCAGGCTGAGCTCAGGAAGATAGAACTTATAGAGAAGGATCTGGAATCCAAGCGTATGATGGAAAATGTGATTCCACTACCTAAAGAACAGCAGGAAAGACTTTCTGAAATCCGTAAAAACACATCCGACCTCATGCACAAAGCCGGCTATCTTCACAGTGAAATAAACGAAAGAGTAACCCGTTTGGAAGCTCAAACCGAATATCTGAAGCTACAAAAACTACTGCAGGACATAGATAAAAAGGAAAAAGAACTGGATAAAAAGACCAAACCTACGGAAAAAGAAGATATTCAGGCTATTAAAGGAATTAAAGGTGGTAAATGATCATGACTGCTCTGGAACTCTTTGCAATACTGGTTTTAGCTGGTGCAATTATTGTGTTGATATATTACTATCTGCAGGACAGCAGAGGTAATATATTTTCAAATATAAGACCTAAAAGCACGGCAAACAGCACTTCAAATGGAAGTAGAACAGTTGAAGTAACAGAAAATGAGTCAAAAGCAGCCGAAAAGATGAAAGAAGCAAGTGCCAAGGCCACTGAAACAGAGGCTAAAATGGCAGATGGTGGAACCATGGCTGGGGTGAGTGAAAGAATGGCTGGAATGGGTGAGAAAATAAAAGGTAAGGTTCCTATTAGCACAGATCTTCTCTCCAACAGGATAGAAACCTTTTTAAATGAGCAGAGTGACCAGCTTATTAAAGATTGGGACCTGACAACCAAATCTGATTTATCACAGTTAGAAAATAGATTTAACAAAGTTTCCAGGGACGTGGGGGAACTGGAGAAGAGATTCAACGAGTACCGGGGTTATACAAATAAAAAACTGGATAACATCGAAAAAAGACTTTCCCAACTAGAAAATCCCGAAGAAGATTCAGAGTAACAATTCAAATAATAAGAAAAGAAACGCATAAAAATTTAAATTAACTTAAATAACTAATTTTTTTTATTAATTTTGATAAATTAAATCATTTTTTTTACTCCATTAATTCATAAAAGATTAAATTAAAGCAAAACAGTAATAAAATGTCAATGCAAAGCTTTATATACTGTAAATGGTAAACAGTCATAGTACAGCGGGGTGGGGTAGTCTGGTGATCCCGCGGGGCTCATAACCCCGAGAGCCCTAGTTCAAATCTAGGCCCCGCTATTTGTTACTTTTTTGGGTTTTTATGGCAAGCCGAAGGGCAGCCACCGGTTTTTACAGAACATCTGTAATCTAAACTGAGGAAACTCCACCCATCGTACAGAACCGTGATGCTGAGAAGCATCTGCTGAGAGGCAGGACACTGGAGCAGAAACGACACGTCTTCTGATGGATGATCATGATGCATCAGCGGATAGACATCAGAAGGAACGGTGAAACGGCCATTCCGCGGGATGCAAGGGCAAATACTGCTTATGAATCCTGTATGAAGCAGAGGTAGTCCGCAAAGATGAATGCTGCCAAAAACAGAAGGTGGGTTACTCCTGGCATGCCATAAAAATCATTAATTATTTATTTTTTTAAATTTAAAATGTAGTACTGGAAAAAAATTTGTATCAGAGATTATTTTTTTAGCTTTAACTATTAGTTGATTGGTGGAGATGTGTATCTTCTAAATCATTCTTAAAACATAACCAGAGAACTTTCATAAATTAGCAGAATACCATAATTAAATAAATAATTCAATGGTTATTATACATTATTTTTAAACGATATTTTAAGTAAAATTAAACAAGAAAAGAAGATGATATCATAATTAATTGGAATTTGCCAATTAATGTTAAATTCAGTGACTTATAGCATCCTTCATCTTCCCAAAGAAACCCTTATCTTCGGTGTAAATCTCCTCACCACTGGCGTCTGCAAATTCTCGTAGTAATTCTTTTTGTTTAGGACTTAATTTCTTAGGAGTTATAACTTTAACTTTAACATACAGATGACCTTTACCACTCCATCGCATATGGGGCATGCCCTGCCCTTTTACACGGAAAGAAGTGCCACTTTGTGTTCCGGCGGGTATTTTTAGATTCACTGCACCATCAAGTGTAGGAACTTCAACAGTATCTCCCAGAGATGCTTGAACAAAGCTTATGGGCATAATATATGTTAGATTCGCACCTTCACGCTTAAATAACGAGTGTTCTTTAACTCTTATGATAACATAGAGATCTCCTGGCGGTCCTCCACGCTTACCGGCATCTCCTTCACCAGGAACGCGTAAACGACTACCATCCTCCACACCAGGGGGTATTTTAATATGGATGGTGCTCTTCTGTCTAACAATGCCTTTTCCATGACATTCATTACAAGGAGTATCTATCAATTTTCCCTCACCATGACAAACACCGCATGGCCTTATGGTGGCAAATTGGCCCAGAGGGGTGTTGCTTACATGACGGACCTGTCCACTTCCACCGCACTCTGGACAGGTACGTGGATTTGTTCCGGGCTCAGCTTTTGAACCGTTACATCTGGGGCATATCTTTTTATGAGGCACTTCAATATCCTGTTCCACTCCAGTGGCAGCATCTTCCAGTGTGATATCTAAGTGATAGGCAATGTCATCTCCCTGACGAGGGCCGTTTCTTCTTCCTCCTCCAAAGCCAAATAGGTCGAATATGCTCTCAAAGCCCGCACCTCCGCCGGAACCTCCTCCGAATCCGAAGCCTTTGAATATATCTTCGAAGTTTATGTTGTTGAATATGTCTTCCTGGGAGAATCCGCCCATTCCTGCATGTCCATATTGATCATAGGTATGTCTTTTTTCCTCGTCGGAAAGCACAGCATAGGCTTCGCTAATTTCTTTAAACTTCTCTCCACTTTCCGGATCTTCGCTAACATCGGGGTGGTACTTCATAGCCAGCTTACGATAGGCTTTCTTTATTTCTTTTTTATCAGCACCCTTCTCTATCCCCAGAACTTCGTAGTAGTCACGTTTTTCTGCCATATGATCTTTACCTTTGAATTTATAATAATTAAAATGAATTTATCCAATTTTTAAATTTATAATTTATATAGGCCTTCTATTCTCTTAAATCATAAATTATTGCATTAATTTATATTAAATAATTTATATTTAATTTCCACCACAATATGTTAAAAAGATTATTTTTACTAAATTAATCTTTAACTAATTAACTTATAATATTTAAAAAAATTTAAATCGTAATCATTTTTGTAAACATTCTGATTAATAGGGGGTAGTGAGGTTTAATTATCATTTATGAATGACTTCCTCACTATTAACCTATTTTTTATGTATTGAATTTATTTTTTGACTTCGTAGTCGGCATCTACAGTATCATCATCGCCTTTAGTGTCCTGATTGGTTTGCTGGTCTTGAGCTTGTTGTTGTGCCTGTTCTTGCTGAGCCTGCTGGTATATGGCAGCACCAACTTCCTGAACAGCTTTGGTAAGCTCTTCAGTTTTACTCTTAATCGCAGCCAGGTCATCACCACCAATCAGTTCCCTCAGTTCTTTAACCAGTCCTTCAATTTTGGATTTTTGGTCAGGATTTACTTTATCTCCTAATTCATCGATGGTTTTTTCAGAGGTGTAAATCATGGAGTCAGCATTATTCCTGATCTCTATTTCCTCCTGTTTTTTCTTATCATCTTCAGCATGCATTTCTGCTTCCTTAACTTTCTGATCTATTTCATCTTTTGAAAGCTTATTAGGGGCTGTTATGGTTACTCTCTGTTCTTTACCAGTGCCCATGTCTTTAGCCGATACATTCATAATACCGTTAGCGTCGATATCGAAGGTAACTTCAATCTGAGGCATTCCTCTTGGCGCTGGAGGTATCCCCACTAGCTGGAATCTTCCCAAGGTGGTGTTTCCGGTGGCCATGGATCTTTCACCTTGCAGCACATGTATATCCACAGAGGTTTGATTGTCTGCAGCAGTGGTAAAGACCTGACTTTTTTTGGTTGGTATGGTGGTGTTTCTGTCAATTAATTTGGTGAAAACTCCTCCCAAGGTTTCTATACCTAAAGAAAGCGGAGTGACATCTAGTAAAACCAGATCTTTTATTTCTCCAGCAAGCACACCTCCCTGAATAGCTGCTCCCACAGCCACACATTCCATGGGGTCTATTCCTCTTTCAACAGGTTTTCCTATGTAGTCTTCCACGAATTTCTGGACGATAGGCATCCTGGTTGGCCCTCCTACAAGAATTATTTTATTCACGTCGGATTTGGTCATTTTAGCATCAGAAATAGCCTGTTCCAAGGGTCCTGAACATTTTTTGATGATGGGATCCACCAGTTCTTCCAATTTGGCCCGGGTTAAAGTCTGGGTAAGATGTTTAGGCCCTTCCTGGGTAGCTGTTATAAATGGCAAGTTGATGTCAGCGGTTAGGGTAGTAGAAAGTTCTATTTTTGCCTTTTCAGCTGCTTCACGGAGTCTTTGCACGGCTTGGTCGTCGTTCATGAGGTTTACGCCGGTTTCCTTCTTGAACTCTTCTGCCAGGTAATTCATTACCACAGCATCCATGTCGGTTCCACCTAATTTAGTGTCTCCACTGGTAGATTTAACTTCAAAAACTCCTCCACCAAACTCCATAATGGTAACGTCTAGAGTTCCTCCTCCAAAATCGAATACTAATATTTCTAATTCTTCTTCGGATTCTTTATCAATACCGTAAGCCAGGCTGGCCGCTGTTGGTTCGTTTACTAACCTTACTACTTCTAAACCTGCAATGGTACCTGCATCCTTGGTAGCGGTTCTCTGGTTGTCGTCAAAGTAGGCAGGAACAGTTATTACTGCCTTTTTCACTTCTTCTCCTAGAAATGCTTCGGCGTCTTTTTTAATTTTCTGCAGGATAAAAGCAGAGATCTCCTGGGGAGTATATTGTTTACCCATTACATCTACTTTATAACCGGTACCCATCTGCCTTTTAATGGCGGTTATGGTGTGTTCTGGGTTGGTTACTGCCTGTCTTCTGGCTGGTTCTCCCACTAATTTTTGTCCATCTTCTGTAAAAGCAACGTAGCTGGGGAATGATTTACCGTATTGTGTGGCTCCTTCTGCGCTGGGTATTATGGTGGGTTTTCCACCTATGAACGCTGCTGCTGCTGAGTTACTTGTTCCTAAATCTATACCTATTATCTTTTCCTTTTTTGCCATATTTAATCACCTTTTTTTACAAACTTTAACTTTTGAATATTTTATTACCTTAGAATCAAGGGTGTAACCTTTTCCAAGCTCTTCAATAATTGTTCCGTTTTCATAATCATCATGATCCTCAACCATTAATGCTTCATGTTTGAAGGGATCGAATTTTTCACCTTCAGCACATATTTCATGCAGTCCCTCTCCTTCCAGGGTGGTTTTCAATTTTTTATAGATCATTTCTACACCCTCCTGGAGATCTTGGGATTTACCGGACTGAAGGGCCCTGCCTAAGTCTTCATATGTTTCTATTATTTTTAAAATTAGATTTTCATTGGCATATCTGATATATTCCTTTTGATCTTTTTCTGATCGTTTTTTATAATTGTCAAAATCGGCTTGAAGACGTTGAATTTGAGAATAGTAATCTTCAATCTTCTGTTCTTTCTCTTCAATGATCTGGTCTTTCTGTTTTATCTTCAGGTCCTTTTCTTCTATGATCTGATCCTTTTTTTTGATTTGAGAATCTTTTTTAAGGATTTTAGATGCCAGGTCATCCAGATCTTTTTTTAATTTTTTTAGTTCTTGTGCACCGGTCATTTATTCACCTTTTAAGAGGTATAAATGGATAGTAACATCTAAAAGTTATAGTTACTAAAGGTTATATAAACCTTTCGAAAAAATTGAGATTAAAGTTACCAAAAGTTATATAAACCTTGAACTATTATAGTTACTAAAGGTTATATAAATCTTTCGCCAATTGAATTATTAATTAGCCAATTGAATTATAATTAAAATATTTAAGTAAAAATGGTAAATGATAAAAATCAATTATTATAATCAATTAATTAAATGGTACTAAACAATCTAACAGTGATGATAAATGGATTTAGAGGAAATACTTGATGTGATGGGTTGTAAAACTCGTAGAGATATACTGGATTTTCTTAGGGATGAGCCTCGTTTTGTAAGTCAAATATCCCGGGAGTTAGAGGTTGGTCAAAAGGCCATCATCGAACATTTACGGGCTATGGAAGAAGCAGGTTTATTAAACTCTTCTTTCCAAAAAATAGAGAGAGGAAGGCCTCGAAAATACTATGGCATTTCCCGGGATGTTGAATTCCAGATATTCATCAGTAGGGGTGTTATCCGGGTAAATGTCCCGGGACATCAATTTCAGGAGCTGCAAAGGTTAGAAGAAAGAGCCAGAATGGGAGATGAAGTTACAGATGAACTGGAAAACCTAATCGAAGATTATGATATGGCCATTAAACATGCAAAAGCTCTCCTAAAGCAATTAGATGAAAGAAAAAGGGCTTTAAAGAAACGTTCACTAAACTTACCAGTTATAGCTGATGATGAAATGGATTAGGGATAATTAGAAGAATTAATTAGTTTAATTATTCGTTAAGACATTAGATTATTGAATTCCATACCAATGATATTTTTTTTACAATAGAGACTGTGTAATAATTCAAAATTCCTGAAAAAATTAATGTTTAATCAACTAAAATTCATAAAAGGGATATAACAGCCGTTAAAAATAGGCAATTTCTTATTGTCGAAAAATAATTATTGCCCAGCCTCAATAACCAAAAAAAATTTGATATTTAAGTTAAAAATTAAGATTATTGATCTAAAAACGGAGTGCTGCCACTAGGGCCTGTCCCAGGGACACCGAACCATCACCAGCGCAACTGTTTTTATGTTGGATGAATCGGTAACCTGCTGATTCTACACGGTTTTTTATGGTCATACTTATAGCTTCATTATAAAATACCCCACCAGAACCTCCTATAATGTCAACACCAGTTCTATCCGCAGTTTGAATGGCCAATTCAGCTAAACCTATAGAAACTGCCTTTTGAGCAGCTAAAGCTATGTTATTTATTTTTTCACCTGATAATTTCTCTTCTAACGCAGAAAGAAGTATATGGGAAGTGTCTAAAATATCCATACCATTTTGTTTCCTGATTTCTACAGGAATCTTAAGCTTTTCTTCTCCACTACGGGCCACTGATTCTAATTTCATGGCACACTCCCCTTCATAGGTCCTTTCACCACATATATGGAGGATTGAAGATATGGCATCCAGTACACGCCCGGTGCTGGTGGTTTGGCTGATGTTAAAACCCTTTTGGAGTTGCCGGTCCACCAGATCAACTTCCGGTCCACCATGCTTAAAGTAGGGTAAATAATCTTTTTTCATAAGATCCACCAATTCATCCGGATTATAATGATCATAAAGCATGCTCATGACCATTCTAATGGGATAACGGGTGGTTAAATCACCACTCACCATTTTTTGGGGCATTAAACTGGCGGGTCTTTCATATACACGGCCACTGTAGAGTAATATCTCACCTCCCCAAGCGGTCTTGTCTTCACCATAACCTACTCCATCTGCAGCAATGCATATCATTTCATCCACCTGATTATCAATGGCCAGAGCGGCAGCGTGGGCATGGTGGTGCTGGACATTCAGAATCTCACATTCAAACCGCTCACTTAACTCCTGTGCCAGTTTGGTGGTAAAAAACTGGGGATGAAGATCACAAGCAACCACATCCACAGATTCAGTCTTAGTAATGCCCATAAGATATTTAATAGCGGTTTTTAGATATTTGAAGGTTTCATACTTGGTGGTGTCCCCTATATGTTGGGATACATAACATTTACCCTCTTTTAAGAGAGAAAATGTCACATCAATCTCAGGACCCAGAGCCAGAACATTTAAATCACTTTTAAGTGAAGAAAAATCGTAAGGTTGAGGAACATAACCCCTGGAGCGTCGGATAAATGCCATATCATCTCCTCTGAATCTGACCACAGAATCATCGCAACGATTAATTATCTTCCGATTGTGTAAAAGGAAATAATCTGCCACATCAACCAGTTTTTCTGTAATCTCCTGATTATCTGTTAACATGGGCTCTCCCGGCATGTTGGCAGAGGTCATTATATAGGCTGGTTCATCCGAATATTTAAAGAGCATATGGTGCAATGCTGAGTAGGGGAGCATAATTCCCAGATTATGAAGCTCGGGAGATACATATGGAGATAAGTGATAGTTACTATTTTTATCTAAAACTACTATGGGCCTATTTATTGATTTCAAGACTTTTTCCTCTGCATTTGAGACATGGGCGAACGTTTTAATGGTTTCCACATCGGGAGACATACAAGCAAAGGGCTGATTAAATCGCCCCAATCTTTTCCTGAGCTCCTCCACAGTATCATCAGCGGTGGTTCTGGCCACCAGATGTGTGCCGCCAATACCTTTAACTGCCAGTATATGGCCCTTATCAATAAGTTTAACCGCTTCTTTTATGGGATTTTTTAAATCAAGAATTCCGTTTTGATAAAGGAAGACAGAAGGCCCGCAAACTGGACAGCAGGTTGCTTCGGCATGATAACGCCGATCTTCAGGATTCTGGTATTCTGTCTGGCATTCGGGACAGAGAGGAAACTCTTCCATGGAAGTCCTTTCCCGGTCGTAGGGGATAGACTCAATCACAGTAAAACGCGGTCCACAGTCTGTGCATGCAGTGAATGGATAACCATGTCTCCTGTCAGATGGATTAAAAACTTCCCGAAGGCAATTGTCACAGGTAGCAATATCCGGAGGTATCACCGCAGATCCAGAGAAGTTTGAAGAACTTTCTAGAATTTCAAAATCATAAAATTCGTCCCGCCCCGCAGTCAGCCATTCTATATTCAATGAACTTATCTGGGATAAAGGTGGTTTTTTCAATTTCAAATTCTCACTAAAATCTATTATAACATCTTTATCTCCTTCAAGCACGATTTCCACAATGTTCCCCAGATTTCTAACGTAACCATTAAGCTCCATACTTTTAGCTATCCGATAAACGGTAGGTCTAAAACCAACACCCTGTACAATTCCCTGTACTATTACCCTGGCTTTTTCCACCACAGCACCTCTAAAATTATTCTTTATTTAGATTATAAAATGAGATTAGAGTCATTTTAATGTTATTTTAACTTATTAATGTCCATTTTTTTGATTTAAATTTGACTATATACTAGAATATAGAATCTTTTTAATGTTTCAATCTTATATAATAAGTGCGTAGAATCAAGTGATATTATGAAAAAAATTCTTCAAAAACTTTTAAAGGGAGAAATAACTATACAAGAAGCTGAGAAAAATCTTAAATCCATACAAATTCGAGAAATAGAAGATTTTGCCAAGTTGGACATGTTCAGGGATATTCGAACCGGGATTCCTGAGGTAATTTTTGCAGGAAGTAAGGGAAATGAAGAAATTATAAAAATAATTCTAGGATCTATGGATAAAGGACGGTTAATGGTCACTAAACTGGATCAAGAAAAATATAATGATATCAAAGACCAATTAATTTTTTCTGAGGAATTTAAAACAGATTACAACGAAAAAGCGGAAATATTGGTTATTAAAAATCATGAAATAGAAAAAAAAGGTAAAATTGGAGTGGTAACCGCAGGAACATCGGATATTCCAGTTGCGGAGGAAGCTAGAATAACAGCTGAGGAAATGGGTTGTGAAACCCTAACTGCCTATGATGTGGGGATATATCAGGCAAATTATAGATTGGCAATAATGATGAATTTGATAGTTACTATGTTTGACCAGGCCTGGCGGCCTTTTGTAATAGAGAGGGCTGAGGACTCAAATGCTCCTGAGATTTTTTCAAGGGTTTTAAATTATTTTTCTTTTATAGCTCTTTTTATATGGCTTTTTCTCTCAGTTTTTATAGGAGATATAGTTTCTATAGAGATTAAAAAAGGAATACCAATAGTAAATGCTATTTATTATCAAGGCCTTAAAATAGTACCAATAATAATGGGCGCATATTTCCTGAATGGTTTATATATAAATTTTATTGCACCTCTAATAATAGAAAAGAACACTAAAGCAATAATGTATTCTACTATATTGGGGGCTGCATCTAATTTGTTTTTTAATTTTTTGCTTATCCCAAAGTATTCTATTATAGGTGCAAGTTTATCCTGTTTTGCTTCCTATCTACTGATGGCTATGCTTATAAGATTTTATTCTTATAAATCATATCCGGTTAAATATGATTATCGTAGATTGGCAGTTTTGTTATTAGTGGCTGTTTCACTCTACTTAATCTATTATTTATCTAATGGTAGAACGGCACATATCTTTTTACTTAAGATAGTATTAGTATTTGCCTATCCGACAATTATTTATTTTAGTGGTTTTTTCTCGAAAGAAGAACTCTCTAAAATTAAATCTTTGATAAATTAAAATTAACTTAAACTAAGAATATTATTTAGTTTGTTGTAAATTGCCGAATATTCTTATAGCTATGTAGGAATTGATAATAAGCCACAGGAAAATCATAAAGATATCCAGATATATGTTGAAAGAAGAGTAGTTTATTAAGATTTTTCTCATAATATCTACACAATAAGTAAAGGGATTTATCATACTGATTATTTTGAGATAATGTTGTGTATCTTTAATTTCGAACAGAGCTCCACTGAAGAAAAACATTGGCCAGGTCAGGAAACTCATTACAAGACCAAAGCCTTCCATGCTTTTCATCTTCCCACCTATGGCAAGACCTATAGATATAAGCATGGTGGATATAAATATGGCTGATATCAATATCAATAATGCCTGTAATAAATTTATTTTAATTATAAAAATAGAGCCTATTAAAATTAGTATGATTGTCTCTATCATTGAGCCAAATATCCCGCCTATAGCTTTGCCCCAAAATAATGTTGCTCTTGATATAGGGGCTACCAGCACTTCTTTTAAGAAATCAAGTCTCTTGTCCCATATTATATAAAGGCCGTAGGTTATTGAAGTGAATAATATCACCATGGCAAGTATACCTGGAAAGATAAATTGTTGATATGTGTAATTGTGTATAGCTACTTCTGCTTTTACTCCTCTTCCTATAACAAATAGAAATAGAAGTGGAGATATCAATATGGAAAGTATCCTTTCCTTTTCTCTCAGAAAGACCTTTATCTCTCTTAAAATCAATGAATATATGGCTGTATAATTTATCATTATTTCCCTGTAGTTTTATATCGGGCTATGGTTTCAAATATGCCGTTATTTTCTTTGCCTTCCTCTATTTTATGTCCGGTAAATTTAAAAAAAACATCTTCAAGGCTTACTCTCCTTATCTCTATTTCTTCAAAACTGCCAGCCTTATTTATTAACTCTTTTAGATTTTTATTTATATCTTTCAAAGTTATTTTACAACCATGCTCTATATTCTCTACATTTAAAACAAAATCCAATTTTTTAATTTCTTCGCTGATATCGCCTTTGAGTATAACTATATCTCTGCCTAGTTTATTTTTAAGATTGTTAGGGGTGTCCAGAGCAACTATTTTACCGTAGTCTATTATAGCTATCCTATCAGATAGTAAATCCGCTTCTTCCATATAATGTGTTGTAAGTATTATTGTAGTTTTATTTTTTTCTTTTATATATTTAATGTATTGCCAGATATTTTTCCTGCTGGATGGATCAAGCCCAAGTGTTGGTTCGTCTAAAAATAGGACTTGTGGTTCATGCAAAAGTCCACGTGCTATTTCTAATCTTCGTCTCATTCCGCCTGAAAATGTCCTTACGAAATCGTCTTTTCTTTCATATAAACCTACTATCCCCATTATCTCGTCTATCTTCTTGTTTATTTCATTTTTGTTTAAACCATATAACATAGAGTGAAGGTATAAATTCTCTCTGGCTGTAAGTAAATCATCCGTGCTTGGTTCCTGAAATACAATCCCTATTTTTTTTCTAACTCCAAGTGGGTCGCGGTTTATATCTATATTGCATAAAGTAGCTGTGCCTGAAGTAGATTTAACTAAAGTTGAGAGCATGCTTATGAAAGTTGTTTTCCCTGCACCATTGGGACCAAGAAGAGCAAGGGTTTCACCTTTGTAAATTTCAAGATTTATCGAATTTACTGCAGTTATATGACCAAATTTTTTTGTTAGCTCGTATGTCTTAATGACCGTGTCCATTAACTAAATTATACAAAAATAAAAACCCCCTGTTTGACAGGGGGTTTTGAAAAAAACAGGATTTTTTAGAATAGGAGCCCGAAACTTGCGGATAACATCAACTTATTTGGATATTTGGTCCCATCTATTTCAGTTTTATCAGAAGACATTTGCGCTGAAACATCAAAGTGCATAAAAAGCAGGTTTATACCGGTGCCGAGTGAATAAGCAGTTTTAGAGGAACTCTCAGCCAGGTTCTTGCTTATGCCGGCTCTTAGAGGGATATTGAAAGCTTTTCTGTTTATTATATTTATTTCTGTTCCAAAAGCAAATTGTCTGGAATCGTATCCTTCTACTGCAGTTTTATTTTTAGTTATGTCCATATCCATAGCGAAATGCCAGAAATTGAAAGGACTTATAGCAAGCCCTAATCTTGCCTGTCTGTCTAATTTATATGATGTATCATTCGGTCCATCAAATTTAGGGCTATTTATATTTCTTATCACGAGTCCTACTCTTGGCCTCATCGGGATTTTAGGATATTTGTCATTTACTTCCCATAAGAATCCTATATCCATAGCCGGTTTCCATGAAGATTTGGTATTATCGAAGATATCATCTGTAGCGTTTTTTGTATCATCATCTTCCATAAATTTGAATGTCTGATTAGCAATAATACCATTTACAGCTTTTAGATTGGCGCCCACAGCTAAACCTGATAGCCATTTGTTAAAATATCTGCCATATCCGAAAGATACTTCAGTGAAAGAGCCAGCCTTTAAATTTAAACTTGACTGATTTTCCTTATAGGAGGTCTGTGAAGCCAGGGCATCAACTATAGGTTTTGCCTCACTTGAATATTTCAGAGCGTCCTGTGATGCTTCTGTAATTTTTTCTGGTGTTACACCTGCAGTTATTGCTTCATTTACAATAGCTGTAGCAAAAGCAGTTGAATTTGTCATACCTGAGGGCAAGCAGCTATTTAGATTTCCAGAAGAATCTAATCCGCATAATAGCTTTTGTATATTTGTGATACCGCCAATATTATCTATAGCTTGTGTTAAATTTGTGATTGCAGGAGCATATGCTGAACCAGGGTCTGTTGTATTGCTTGGTATATTGTTACCCAGTGATGATGAAGTATTATCTACCTGTATTCCTATATTTTTAGTATCTATATATGGATTTAATCCTACATTGGTGTAATTGTTAACTGAAATTGATATCTTTGAGAATTTAAAATCAACACCTGCTGCTGTTTCAAGTAAAGCACCTTTACCGGGTTTATTCATATCCTCAAGAAGAGACAATGTCTTTACAAATGCGGATATGCTCTGTGCATCTACTTTCCCGCTACCATCCTGAGATGCTTTAATAGCGTCTAATTCATTTGATAAGTCACCTATTTCAGAGGCATTTTTCATTATACCACCTGTCATTTCTAAGCCAGCTCCGACAGGTATTTCAAAACCTGATACATTACCTGTAGATTTTTGGGCAAGTCCAGCCGGATTCCAATACTGTGCCAAAGGTCCCTGCGCTATGGCTACGAAAGCTCCACCCATACCCATAGGCCTTGTTCCTAATATTTTCCACTGGTCTGCAAATAAATTTAACGGCATTAATATGGCTATAAATAATATTGCTTTTTTCATTAGCCCTCCCTTAAAATTATAATAAGAATTATAGCATATTTATCTTTTATTATTTGGGAAATTTTTCTCTATGCAATGAAGAATTATAATTTTGCATAATTATGGGCAAGATGAGTAGGTTCAGGCAATTTGTATTTAGTGATACATTTCTTTATTATATAGAGACAGTCAGTAAGATTGACTAAATTACCCGGTGAAATAAAAATAGGTTTTGAATTTTTCTTTGTCCTTAAAACTACGCCGATTTTATCCTTGGCGTTATATAAGTATGTATATTTAAATTTTTTATTTTCTGGTTCAATATAGGAACCATATAATCGGCTTTTAGCAACGCCTATGGTTGGCATATTCAGTATAACCCCTATATGGGATGCTATGCCGCAACATCTTGGATGGGCTATGCCCTGTCCATCAAACATTAAAATATCAGGTTTGTTTTTCAATTTTTTTATAGCTTTAAGTATAATTGGACCTTCCCTGAAAGCGAGGAAGCCACTTATATAAGGAAATTTAGGCTTTGTTTCATATGTGATTTTTTCTATTTCTTCCATATTATTGAAGTCCAATAATACTATAGCGCATCTGGCCATATCATTTTTAAATGAGATATCTACGCCGCCTATAATTTTTATTTTTTTATTCAATTTCCTTATTTTCAATTTAGAGGCAATTTTTTTTTGCTTTTCTATTAATTTTGTAAATTTCATATCATTTTAACAAATCTTGCCGCTATACTTTTTTCTTCCTTTATAGCAGAATCTGTTTTTATGTATTTAGTGATAGTTTGCCATTCATCATCTCCTATTGGCGCTATCATTATTCCATTCATTGATAATTGATTAAAAATAGGTCCTGGTATTTCTTTTATAGCGCAGGATATTATTATTCTGTTATATGGCGCAAATTCAGGCCAGCCATATTTACCGTCATCTATCTTAAGTTTAAAATTTGAAAGTCCCAGATTAAGCAGAGCTTTGTTTGAAGATTCAAGCATATTATCTTTTATGTCAATAGAATAAACTTCTTTTGCCAGACTGCATAAAAGTGCAGTTTGATAACCTGTACCGGTTCCTATTTCCAGTACCTTTTCCTTTCCGTTTAACTCAAGTTTTTCTATCATAAAAGCGTTTATGTATGGTTGAGATATAGTCTGTCCTGGTAATATTTCTATGGCATAATCGTCATAAGCTCTGCTTAAAAGTGATTCCGGTATAAATTTATGCCTTTTTATTTTTAAGAAAGCGTCAAGTAATCTCTGTTCTTTTATCCCTCTTTTGATTAATTGTTCCTCTACCATTTTCCTGTTAAGGAAATCAAAATATTTTTCAAAATTAGAGGAAAGTAATTCATTTATGTCCATAAGTTTTGATTTATCATAAAACAGGCGGTTGTAACTTTTATTCCGTATTCTTTTGCTTTATCTATGGCATTCTGACTCTCTGAACCAGGTTGCATCCATATATGGGTTATAGCTAATTCCCTGCATTCTTCTACAATATTCTCCGTTATGGCAGGTGGCACTACAGTTATTATCATATCTGGTTTTTTAGGTAATTCTTTTAGTGATTTATAAATAATTTTACCGAGTATAAATCCGCCTTTAGGATTAATGCCTTCTACATTGTATTTCGCTCTCAATAAATCTCTGAATATTTTATGGCCATATTTACTGTAATCATCGCTCACTCCGACAATGGCTATTATTTTATTTTTTAGTTCCATTATTTCTCCTATCTATCATTTTTTTATTTACACTAAATATTTCCTAATACATATAATATGGAATATCTTCGTTAGATTTATCTCTTGAATTTATAAGTATAAGTCCGAAATAAATAGATTGCGGGTCGGAAAAATATACATATGTAGAAGAATTATCTATTGCTTCTTTATAATTTTTATCATATGCAGTTGACCTTATATACCGTATGGAGAATTTATATTCACCTTTAATTTTTATTTCTGGTCTGCATTGAAGGTAATATGGGAATAATTCGTTTATATCTTTAGGATGCCTGTTATTTTTATGTAGATAAGCTTGTATGGCTATTCTTAATTCAATTAGAGCATTTTTAAAATCTTCTTCTTTTTTATTACATATTGAATTTATGTCAATCTGTTTGCTGATAGAAGAAATATTATTTATAAATTCAGTGGAAGTTGTAGAGGATATATTCTCCTCATAGTTATGAGTTGATATATCGATTGCATTCAAATTATTCAAAAGCAGAAAATATAAAATTATAACCATTTTCCCTATGAAAAACGGGTGGCTGACGGGACTTGAACCCGCAACCTTCCGGGCCACAGCCGGACGCTCTAACCGTTGAGCTACAGCCACCAATGAATATATATTTTAAGAATTTAAGAGAAAATAATCAATCTTATATCTTTTATAATTTTATATAACTAAACATTTTTACCACATATAGTGATATATGGACAATTTTGACATTGGCTATCGTCTTCCGGCGGTTTAAATTTTGGCGAATTAAGTATATCTTCCAGAATTTTACTTAATATTTTTTGATATAAATCCATTTTTTCTTTTCTTTCATCATTATCTTTAAATAGCATTGTTTTTTCTATATTCTTTTTGCCAAGTAATATTATAGAGCCGTTTATCTCATAGCTTTTTTTGTTAAATCTATTAGAAAATGCTATAGAGTATATTGGCAACTGCAGAGAACCTATGGTTTTTCCCCATTTAATTATATCCTCATTAAAATCTATTTTCTCAATATTTTTATTTGGCATAGCTGGTTTTGAAGAGGTTTTATAATCGCAGATTACAATCTCACCTTTTATTCTGTCAATTCTATCTGCCCTGCTTGTGAATTTTATTTTTAAATTTTGTGAATATGGAAATAAAAAATTTTCTTTTGTTTCACAATCGAGTATTTCTACATCTTTATCCTGTGAAAAATGGAAAGAGATAAAATCCTCTATTCTTCTAAGTATTTGGGCATAGATAAGGTATTCATCACCTTCTTTATTATAGGAAGGAAAATATTCTGATAAAATTTCTTTAGCTATTCTCAGAATATTTGTTTTTTCTAAATCGTAATTAGAAAATCCTGTTTTTAACTTTTCTTTGAAATAAAGTTCTAAAATTTTATGTACTATTTCACCAATTTGCCTTTTATCCATCTCATCATCTATATTATTTATCTCTTTAATTTTGAGTATATTAGAGTAATAAAATCTAATCTGGCAGGAAAGATATTCTGAAATTATAGTATGTGAGAATTCAAAATTCTGTAAAAATAGTTTTATCTCGTTAGTTTTTTCTATCGGCTCAAGTGGTTTTGTAGAAAAATTCATTGAGGAGAAAGAAAAACTTTCCTTTAGTTTTTCGCCACTTTTTTCTATAGACCATTTTAATTTGTTGGCAAGTGGTGAAATGCCTGTACCTTTAGTGTCTATATAAAATATAAAAGCTTTCTTTGCACCATAGATTAGATTTTCAAAATAAAAAGAATATAGATTTAATCTATCTTTATAATCCGGAAGACCTATTTTTCCTCTTACGATGTGTGGCAATATAGGGTCCTCTTTAAAAATATTTGGAAATACTGCGTCATTACAATCTAAAAAAAATACTTTTTCAAATTTCAGATTCCGACTTTCCAGAAAGCCTATGGCCTGTAATCCGCTCACAGGAGAGCCAGTAAATGGATATGTGCTGGATGAAATATAATTTTCTATGAGGTCAAAATAGTCATTTGTATTTTTAAAACGTATATTCTTCAGCTCTGAATTGGCTATCTCAGATAGTTTTTCTATTATAATATCTGGGAAAAAATTCCAGTATGGGTGCATATATGCTGTTGAATTTGTTTTTATATATTCAATAAAAGAGGATATTTTATTTGTTATGTCTTTTAAAGCTGATATATCTTTAAATGGAATTAAAGTTTTATTATGAATTTCTTTTAAATCATTATGGATTATTATTTTTTCCACTTCCATTAAATTAATTTTTCTTTTTTTAGTCAGTATAAATTCGCGATATAACTCCTGTATAAGTTTTCTTGTTTCTTCTGCATTATCTGATAATTTTAGATTTTTAATGTAAGGATGGAATAAGAAATCAAAATATTCTTTTGCGTTATAGTTATTTTCTTCATCTTTTGAACGAAGGAGAGCAAATAAAGAGGAAATTAAACAATATATTGGTGTCATCTTAATTGGATAGCCGGCTGATATATTGAAACTTTTAATGCCTCTGAAAGCATGTTCCAC
>MVQZ01000345.1 GCA_002067565.1 Methanobacterium sp. PtaU1.Bin242
TTTTTTTCTTGATTAAGGTCTTTGCCTAATCCATATGAATAACCCGTAAGAGTATCATGGAAACAGTAAGCACCACAGTAATCATTAACCGTGTTAATATCCCTCATGATACATGTTTCTAGATCAAGCACTAGTAAGTTATCATCACGATCCACAGCTTTGTATATGATGTAACTATTATGAATGAAATATTCTAAAGACGCATTATAAATTATAAGTTCATCTATTAAATCAAGCGTTACAGAATTCACCGACATGTCGAAGGTATTAATCTGACCATATCCTAAATTATCCATCACAGCATATTCAATGGGTGAGATTGTAGAGGAGCAGAAGTAATTAAACATCCACGCCTTTTCAAAAGTTCCTACCACGGTCATACCCGTACGGGAATTATTAAAGGAATTACCACATCATTAACAATTTATATATATTAAACCAATGAAAACATAAAGATCCAAAAGCAATTTTGTTTAACATTAAAAAACTACAGTATAAAGCAATAAGATCATTACAAAGTAGAACACTGCAATTTGGATGAATATATACTTAGCTTTCGGTTCTTTTCTTCTTTTAAACAATAACAATAAGCATAATATAAAGGTAAAACCGCTGGTAATTGCTAATGTAAGGCCAGGAAATTTTAAAGTATCAACATAATTCCCCAAAATATAAAGAATACCACTTGCAGTGATTAATATTATTGAAACCACAAAGATTTTATATATTCTTTTTAACGCTTCTGAATATCCTGGATTCTCTGACATCTTACCCTCCTTAAAAATAATATGGTCTACCAGTAGCAGGTAACTGCTTAATCCCCAGTTAAAAGTTCCATCACCTTATAAGGAACTTTTACACTAAAAACATCATCATATAAACTTAATTATTACATTCTACGGTTAAAGTAGTAGTGAAATCTCAAATATTATTACCAAGTGCCAACTCTAAGAATGCCCATGATAAACATCATCCCAAATAATATTTTAAGTTCTTCCTCATGTCCCCTAGCCCATGGTCTTTTCAGTGCATAAAGTAAAATAACAACGTTTACTGCGACAAGAATATCAATTATTATATATTTAAACCTAATTAAGTTTACAATTCCCAAGAAATATATTAAAAATGTAGAGTAGTAAAGTATTTTGATTTTAGTCTCATTTTCTTTTAATTTTTCTAACATTTTTTAATCCCACTTTTGGAGTGATGTAAAATGGAAAATAGATGAGAATTTATTTTTTATGGTATTGGACATTGAGTGAATCCAAAGTATGGGGGATTATTCCACCAGTAACCATTAGTAAGTTCCTTTAATTGTGTTGAATTCACTTTTCTAGCACCAGTTACAGAATGTATATAAACTGCATTATCCCAATCCAGAGACCCATCACCTTTGTACGGAACTTCTACATTTATCGTAGGTTCATCCCAGATAGGAGTGCTTGAACTGTCAAGATGACAGAGAGTATATGTTTTAGTTTCCCATATTTTAGGATGATGGAAAAACTGCCAATATTCCATCGGCACATAATGATCCCTAAAATCATTCAATAATTCACATCCAGTATAAACAATTCCTATAATCCCCATACGTGATACTAAAGTGGTACCTACTATACTGGCTCCAAACAAAATTACATCCACACCATCCTCCACTAAATACTTCTTTTTACTATTTAAATATCCCACTATATTTTCAACTACATAAGGTTCTTCCCTGATTATAATAGCATTATAACAACATAAATTTATCATATTAAAGCCCAATAATGGTGTCAACAGATAAGATGGAATGTTATTCTCAAGAAATATCGTTGCTCTTTCTAAAGATAGGATGCTACTGCTTATTAATCCTGTGAGTCCGTTTTTGGTGTTTGTAGCGAGTTGATTCAAGTCAATGATCCCCCCACCATTTATAAGGATGTTCATTATATTCCGACCGTAATCCAATATACTCTCACCCAGATCCCTAACCCATTCAGTCTGCTGATCAGAGTAACACCAAGTACTATATGAGAAAATGGAATTATTGATCATGACATCCCTAACTATACCTGTTTCAGGGTCAAATACCAAAAATAGATCATTTTCAGTGGATTTCATCACTAGGTAACCGTTACTGATGAAGATGTCAACCATTTCGCCATTTAAAATTTTCTGTCCCAGACCAATGGTAATCGAAGAACAAAGTTCTGATAGATCATCCAAAGTAGAGTTAACAGAGGGAAATAACGTTTTCATAACCCAATACTCAATGGGGTTAATCGCTGCTGAACATGTAAATCTGAAAGCTATTACATTATTAGGATCACCAGTTACATCCATTCCAAAACGATGATCACATTCTAAAGTTAGGTAACCATCATAAGAATCGTCCAACACTGAGACTATTATTGGAGTGGTTCTACTCCAGGTAACATTGAATTTAGTCGCTGCCGCATCTGCCACCATGTCATGAGCTTTAATCATCAAAAGTGAGGTTAGGAATGTTCCATAGGCTGCTTTCATGGGTCCTGTTGGATAGAGGAGTTTTCCATTGGCATCTTTTTTATCTTTTTCGTTGAGCCAGTACTGTAAAATATTATCGGTTACTTTGGTCGTGACTATGGCGAAGCTTCTAACACCCTCATACCCTGCTTCTCTAGATTCAAAGGTGGCATTTGGGTCGTAAGGGTCACCTAAACAATGTTGGTAGCCGCCGTTTCGATATAGTACTGTACTTGTTCTTTGGATGGGATTACCTCCAAATCCTAAATTTATCATATTGGAACCATCACCAGGATCTATGTTGATAATTTGACTACTATCACCAGGATAGGAAAGAGTGATATGGATTTCATCGGTGAAGTACAGTCGGTTGTTCATTATAAAATTGAAATCTTCAGTGGTTAACATTGCCCTATATATACCTAGGAAAAGTTGAGCTTCTTCACTGTTTATATCATCTACATTTGCTAAAAATCTGTTTATACTACTTATGGCTTCAAAAAAGATAAAACCATAAGTTCCAGAGTAGTAATCCTTTATATACGAATAAGCGGAATTAGTAAAAACTTTACTCTGCACAACTTTCCCATTTACAATGACTTCTAACTTATTTTTAAATGGATCTGTTACATTGGTGTTTTCTTTCCACAATACACTAACCCAACTTACAGACTCATTTAAAGGAATTGTATATGTTAAATTAAGTGGCTGGTTAGTGGATGTGTCTGTTGCTGTGCTGATAATGTTTATGATTGCTTTTGCAATCCTATCAACCTGGGTAGAAACGCCTTGTCTATCTATGGTGGTTGTTATGGTTGTCATACCTGATTGAAGATTTGGATCTAGGATCAGACGGGATGAGGCTTTGCTATTTTTAATGTAACTTAAATTGGTGATTGTGCCTTTATTTGTGCTGAAATGGGTTGGTATTCCATCAGGAACATGTCCCTTTGAAGAGGTATATTCTCCAGCGCTGTTATGGGTTAGATCAGTGGTTATGGTTGATTCATAGACCTTACCATTTGAAACCTTGTGGGAAGTGGGTTTAACTTTTAAAACAAGGTATGGTGTGAATTTTTCCATAAGAATCCAGCTGGGTGGCTTAAAACTCTGACTTGATTCATAGTCTTCATAGTAGATGTCACATGTATCTGAATTTGACCACCAGCTGTAGTTAGTATTAATAACTGGTGAGTTTGAACCCCACCAGTTGTCAGTGGCATCAACAGCTCCAACATACATATATAGACCACTGTTATTATTTCCTGTAATTCTGTTGAAATGTATGTTTGCATTGGTACAATCAGCATAAATTCCGATATTATTACTGGTTATATCATTTTCAAGAACCTGAGTGTCTCTTGATCCTGAATCATCACTGACTAAATCGCTTGTAATGTACACTCCCTTTGTATTGTTTCTTATTGAATTCTGGGTGATCTTATTGTAAAAGGAATCTGAATGCATTCCAAAGTAATATTCATTATATTCCCACCAAACGTAATCAAAGATTTCTGGATCACTTAAATAAGTAGAACTGTAGTACTCTTCAAAACTTACACACCATGCAGGTACAAAAACACCATTTACATTATTCATTATTACGTTACTATCGACTTGATTATAAGATGAATCTAAAAGATACACACCATAATAATTATTTTTTATAGTGTTGTTAATTATGGTACAGTTATCAGTAGATTTAAGGTGTATACCTGCAGGATTTAGAGGTTCTCCTAGTTCATTGGTTTGATTTGCCCCAACAATTGTGAAACCTTGAATTATTGAACCACTACCACCA
>MVQZ01000346.1 GCA_002067565.1 Methanobacterium sp. PtaU1.Bin242
AAAAAGGATGAGTAATACACTGGAAATTGGAACCGGAACTGGCATTATAGCAATAATGGCTGCCAGGAAAGCCCGAATGGTAATTGCCACCGATATAAATCCCCACGCCCTTAAATGTACCCTTAAAAATATTATTACTAACAAGGCCTTTAATGTAGAGTTAAGGGAAGGTGACCTTTTTGAACCTGTCAAAAATGAAAAATTCGATATTATTCTATTTAACACACCTTATCTTCCCTCTTCCGATGGTGAAAATATTGATGATGAACTTGATGCCGCATGGAACGGTGGAACTGACGGTAGAGAGGTTATAGATAGATTTCTAGAGGATGTTAAAAATCATCTTAATCCTGGGGGTAAAGTACAACTGGTGCAATCCTCCCTATCCAACGTGGAAAAGACCTTAGAAAAATTAGAATCCCTCGGTTTAAATGCTTCTGTAACCGACATTACTAAATGTTTTTTTGAAGAAGTGGTGGTGATCACAGCATGCGATTCTACAAGTAGCAGTAAAAATTAGGCAATTGCTAAAAGAGTAAAAACAGTGTTTTCCTCCCTTTTAACCTTTTTAATCTCAATCTTTATAACCAACGATGCCATATTAACTTTAATTTTTACTTTTAGTTTTCAGTTATCTTAAATAATTCCAGTGCTCTCATGGTTCCCTTATTACAGGTGATATCGGAGATTCAGTGATATCCGTACTTATTATCATAGAAAGAACTTTATATCCATATCTTCAGCACCAAAAAATAGGATTGAGGATTTAAATATTCAACTCTAACTTCATCTGATGGTGTTCCCCTGGGAACTCCTACCAAATAGACATTAAAAGATTTAGAAGCATCCCCTGATGTGAAAATATGAATCCATAACACTGCTTCAGAATCCGTGCCTAGAGTCTTAGAAACTCTGTCATTAATTATTTGTGGGTTGGAGGTGAATTTCTCATCTTGTTCACTGAGATTCTCTGAACGATCTATAATCCATCTGGCTGAAGCATCTTCTATACATGAAGGATCTGTCAGAATATAAAAATCTGTGGAATTAAGATCCTGCTGACTAACTTTAAAATTGCTACAAGTCCATCCTGGTTTTTTGGTATTGAAATTTGGTTTTTCATGTGTTTTAATCCCCGTAACATTATAGTGATGACATATTAATTGATATTCTTCACTTGAATTCTGTAAAGAACTGTTGTGGTATGGATTGAGATTAACCAGTATCTTGAAATCCATTGAAAAATCAACCAATACAGTACGATTGGCCACCGCCACTTCCGATGCGTTTGTAGGTGGAATTTCATCATGTACATCCAGAATTTTGAGGGACGGGTTTGAAGGATAAATAATTAAAGATGAACTTCCGCCATTAGGAACCATTCTACTGTTCATGAGTTCCAAGTATCTGATTCTTAGTTGAGATATTTTCTTAATACTCAGTACATTGATACTGGCCTTACCTTCATTATTATCTATCGCTAATCCTGGATTGACCAATAATGAATTATTGGTTTTTTCCCAATCAGGAGATCCGGGTGTGCTTATCAATATTTCAGCAGCATCTGTGGTTATTCTATCTAAAGATTTTCCAGCAGAATAATCGGCGATTTTGAAGCTGGCAATGTCCATAGCATTTGCTGACATCCCTATAGTGATCGTAATAATTATTAGAGCCAGTAAAACGTCCAGAGACAGTACTTGTGCTTTTTTATCTCCAATAATTCCTCTTTTCATATAAATCTTTTGAAACATTCTTTACCCACAAGATCTAATTATAATATTAATTAACAATTTAAATAGACGATCATCTCCCCTAAAAAACGGGTAATCCATATTTTTGCCGATGCGAATTGTCTAAAAATATTTTAAAATAGTTTAAACCATCACAATAGTATATTAATCCCTTTCCAGGATAGGTGCCGGCTGATGAAAATGTGTCATTAAATATAACATGGTCTATGGAGCTGGGAGCGGAATTTAAGGTGGAATTATTGGATGAATGAGGAATTATAAAAGTTTCCATACCATAATGAGGACAGGTTCCCTTACCCTCCAACCTGCAAAGGAAACAGGACCCATCACTGCTCTCATGAAAATATCCATTCTCTATGCAATTTTTAAGTGAAACAGACCCATTTTTACCATGCATGATATATGGGTCATAGGGGCATTTCTTTATAATGTAAGCTGTTGTAGCATTTTCATAAACATCTGCATCATCCACCCCTCTGGCATTTAAATACTCTTTAAGACTGGATTTGAAAGCTATTCTATTGTTAATTATTTGAACGCCACCATAATTTTTACACTTCGTAAAAGGTAGGGGATTGGGTATGGGGTATTGTGGATCTATCAGAGAAATATTTTGGCTTATACTCTCCTTATGAATCACTCTATCTTTTTTTACGTTAATAGTAGAATTTACCTCCACTTGAAATGGATCTGGCGAATTATCTACTGACGTAATATTACATTCTACTTTCAAACCGGTTTTATTGTAATAGCTGAGAGATAATTGGTCTACCCTTGTTTGAATATCATCCTTTATTGTTTTTCTACTATTTGAGAGTGGTGTTCCTGTTTTAACCACTTTTTCTGCTTCATATTTTAAAACTTCCTTTCCAATAATTGGAATGTTAGCTTGCAGATCTTTAGCTGTGTTTAAAGCAGTTTCTGATTCTAAAACAACCGAATCACATTCTATACCATGATGTACCATATCTATTGATACTGTTACTAATATTATGGCCGGTAATATCATTAAAAACGACATCCCACTCATTACGTATCCTTTCTGATCCATTACTTTGCTTACCTCTTGAGATTTTTAATCAACTCATATTATTATTTAATATTAATTATGTAATAAATATTACTAATTCTTATATAAATATTATTAATAGCCAAAGTTTAAAAGTCAGAAATGCTAATTATTTACCAATCGCTCAACAAAATTTAGAGTCACATAATAAACCACTGGTTTCACATTAAAATCAAGTAATACAAAATCCCACAAAAATTAAATTAAATTAATATAAAAACCTTTGAAAAAATTGTGTATCATAAATTTAATGCATTTATATAGATGTTTTTTAGATATAATGAACAGAAAATTAAATTATTAAAAATTTTAATTTACCAAAAAAAATCAAAACAAATAATAATTAGATAGTAGTAAACATAACCAGCATATAAATAAGATTTAACTTATGATAAATTTTCATTTTTAGTTTATAAGGTTTAAAATTGTTAAAAATAAAAAAAAGCAGAATAAATCTGATATTAAAGTAAATTAGATTTAATGGAGGTTTTAAATTGAAAGACATCGTAAGAGGATGGCGCCATATTCCCCAACGATACAATCTCATAGGATCAAAATGCAGTCTCTGTGGAGAGGTTTACTTTCCAAAAAGAGTTATGTGTCCCGAATGCAGGAGAAAAGGTAAATTGGAGGATGTCACTTTCAGTGGCAAAGGTAAAATTCACACCTACTCAGTAATAAATACCCCCACAGAGGAATTCAAGGTATTATCCCCTTATATTGTGGCCATAATAGATTTAGAAGAAGGTGCAAAAGTAACCAGCCAGATTGTGGATTGTGGGGAAAATGATGTTAAAATAGGTGATGAAGTAGAAATGGTTTTCAGGAAAATAAAGGCAGAAGGTGAAGAAGGAGTGATATCATATGGATACAAATTCAAACTCAAAAAATAATATTGGTGTGCTTCTTATAGGTCACGGCAGTAGATTACCTTATGGTAAAGAAGTTATAAATGAAATTGCAGAGCTTTATCAAGATAAAACAGAATATCCTGTGTCTATAAGTTTCATGAATATGTCTCAGCCATCCATACCAGCAGCCATAAACCAGCTGGCAGAAGTAGGTGTGGAAAAAATTATCGCTATTCCCGTATTTTTAGCACATGGAGTGCACACTAAACAAGACATACCTCGAATTCTGGGAATGAATAACGGACATGAACATGAGCATGCAGAACAGGGACATAATCACAGTCATGGACATCATCACGAAGAGGTAATTGAAGAGATTAAATTTAAAGGTGAAATTATCTACACCGAACCTCTGGGTGCAGACAGAAGAATTGCAGATATAATAGATGATAGGGTTAATAATGCCCTCTGAAAACTTAAAAATTTCTGATCTTGGTGAAAAAAAACTGATAAAAAGGCTTCTTAAACGGAGCCGACAATTTCCTTTTAAATCCAATTTTTTTGATGAATTGTCGCATGAAAGCAGAAGTGATGATGCTGCTTTGATCGATTTTGGAGAAAATTATTTAGTAGCAACTTCTGATCTTTTAATTAAATCTTCACATTTTCCAAAAGGAATGAGCCCTCGACAGATTGGTAAAAAAATTGTAACTGTTAATGTCAGTGATCTGGCGGCTATGGGTGCTAAACCTCTGGGAATTATAGTGTCCATGGCTCTACCCCCTGATCTACCCCTCTCTGATTTCGATGAAATTATAGAAGGAATTCTACAGGCTAGTGAACAATACAACCTGAACCTCATTGGAGGAGATACCAATGAATCATCGGAATTAATCCTCAGCGGTACCTGTCTGGGAATTATAGACAAAGAAAAAGTCATGATGAAGAGTGGCACCTGTTCAGGAGACATATTAGCAGTTACTGGGCCTTTAGGATTGGCTGCTGCTGGATTTGAAATTCTCTTTGATAATGAGGTTAAATTAAAAGATTTAAATCCTGATTATAAAGATTTAGCCCTTAAACACGCGCTGGAAGGTGAAGCACAATTAGAAAAGGGACTATCACTTGCCGAATCTGGTGTTGTGACTTCTGCAACAGATATAACCGACGGTCTCCTCAGTGAAATTGGAGAACTAATCGATGCCAGTGCTGATAAAGTTGGTGTGACCTTATACGAAAATCTGATACCCATACCAGCTGTTGTTTTCGAAGTTGCAAATTTAATGGGTAAAAATCCATTTGAAATGGCTTTAAGTTATGGAGAAGATTTTGAACTTCTCTTAACTATTAGAGAGGATAAGTTTAAAGAAATAAAGGATAAATTCTCTCTTCATAAAATTGGGTATGTTACTGAATCTGGACAAATCCAAATGATAAATAAGAAAGGGGAAACAAATATATTAACACCAAAGGGTTATGAACACCTTAAAAATCCAGGAAAATAGTCAAAATGATTTATTAGAAGGGTTTTTGTATTCTTACACTCTCTGGCTGGTGTGAATATGAAAAAAGAAGCCATACTTTACGATGAAGTGGGTAAAGCATTGAACTGTAAAATTTGCGAGAGAAGATGCATAATATCCCCCGGAAAATTCGGATTTTGTCAGATGAGGAGAAATGATGGGGGTAAACTTTACAGCCTCAATTATGCTGCTGCATCTTCAGTAGCCGTAGATCCAATCGAAAAAAAACCATTATTCCATTTTTATCCAGGTTCATTGGTTTTATCATTAGGAAGTGTTGGCTGTAATTTCCGCTGCAAGTACTGTCAGAACTGGAGTATATCCCAGGCAGAACTGGAAAAAACCCCTACTAGAGAAATATCACCTGAAGAAGCTATAAGACTTACCAAAGAATATGGCTGTAAATCTATTGCCTGGACCTATAACGAACCCACCATGTGGTTTGAATACACATTAGATTCTGCCAAACTGGCTAAAAAGGAAGATATAAAAACCATTTACGTTACCAATGGTTATATGACTGATGAATCCTTCGAACTGATAAAACCCTATCTGGACGCTGCTAATATAGATCTTAAGGGTATGTCCGAAAAGTTCTATAATGATCTATGCGATGCCAGGCTGCAGCCGGTTCTGGAAAACATAGTACGAATGCATGATGCAGGAATCCATATAGAAGTTACAAACCTTATGATTCCTCAATATAATGATAGTGACGATGATATAAAGGCTTTGGTGGAATTTATGGTTAAAGAAGTGGGGGTAGAAGTACCACTGCATTTCACCCGTTTTTTCCCCCAATACCAACTACAAAACATACCATCTACTGAGATGGGATCACTGGAAAACGCCCATAAAATAGCTAAAGATGCAGGTATGAAGTATGTTTATATCGGTAACATCCCCACTGTTGATGGAGAAAACACTTACTGTCCAGAATGCGGTGAACTAGTTATTAAACGTGATGGTTTCCAAGTTGTGAGTGATGATCTTAAAAAAACTCGAAAATGTCCTAAATGCAAGGCAAAGATTGATATTATCACCTAAATTATTATTCTATGAATTATCTAGTTATCTAAATACATTTAATTTTTTGAAATTTATCTCATCTGTAACTATTTATGAGAATAAATAGCAATCAATACTATCAATCTTCTATTCTACTAACCCTTTTAAATTTTTCCAATCTATCTAACGGTTTAGTGGCATCCACTCCTATCTTGGTGGTGGTTCCATCTGGTGTGGCTGTGGGGTCCAGTGATGAGCCACGAGCTCCCGGCACTATCACCACGTCTTCATCCCCCTTTACCCTGGTGGCAATAGCATATTCAACATCACTACTTTTAAAAATGTCAATATCCTCATCAACTACCACACAATGTTTAAGCGAAGGATGGGCTGTTAAAGCTGCCATCAAAACATTTTTCCCATCCCCTTGCGTCTGTTTATGAATGGAAACTACCGCATGCAGCCAGCAACATCCTCCCTCAGTTAAAACTACATTTTTTACTGTGGGAACGGTGTTCTGAACTATATTATATATTCTAGGCTCCTGCGGCAAGCCTTGTAAAAGTTTATGCTCCAATCCCGCAGGCATGATGGCATGATAAAGCGCATCTTTCCTGTAGTGCATTTTATCCAGTTCTATCACTGGTTCATTCCGCACCACATCATATGTATCGGTTAAATCGACAAAAGGACCTTCCTCTGCCCTTTCATTGGGTAATATTTTACCTTCAAGGAGAATTTCACAATCAGGTACTTCTAAATCGACTGTATCGCATTTTATTAGTTTCATCTGGCCCTGATGGAAATTATTAGCCACTTCTAATTCGTCAGCAGTGATTGGAATAGATGTACAGGAAGCTAGAAGAGTGGCTGGATGCATTCCTATGGCAATAGCTATTTCCAGAGGCTGATCCATTGTTTCGGCCATCTGATGGTAGGTGTACAGATTTCTAGGAACTAATCTAACTCCCAGGTGATTATGATCAGATAGAAGCATCCGGTGAATTGATGCATTCCTCACCCCGGTTTCCGGGTCTTTTGCTATGATCACTCCGGAAGTTATGTAGGGTCCTGCGTCATTTTTGTAGTAGTTTAATATGGGAAGTTCACCTAAATCCGGTTTTTTTGATATATGGAAGTTTTCACTGGTATTTTGAATTTCATCAATAGGTTGAGGATTATCCATCGCTTTAATTATCCTACTACTGATATCTGGTACTTTAACTGATAATGCACGGGCAATTTTTTCTCTGGTATTACATATGCCAGATATAACTTTAAGGCACGGTTTAACCCCGGATTAGAGGTAAAAGGTGACTGGGTCGCCTTTAAAGACGCTCTGGATCAGACAGGGAATGCAATTTCACATGCCATTTCTCTCCTGAACCAGAAAATCAGTGAACTTTCAGCAAGCATTGAAGAAGCAAACTCAAGTGTTGAGGAGATCACCTCCGGATCACAGGAAATTGCCTCTATCATGGAGAATGTCAGTAAAAATAGCGAGTCCGGAGATTCTTCAATCGCCCAGATCATCCGTGCCATGGAAGATCTCACCCGGACGGTCAGTGAGGTCTCTCACAAGGCAGATCGTGTTGCAGTACTATCACAAGGGGCAACCGTATCAGCAAAACAGGGAATGGAACGAGTCAGACGATCAGAACAGTCAATGTCTGAAATCATGACCGCCGCAGAACATGTCGATGCCATTGTAAAAGACATTAATGCAGAGATGAATGAGATCGGAAAGATAGTCAGAGTTATATCAGACATAGCAAACCAGACAAACCTTCTCTCACTGAATGCTGCAATAGAAGCGGCCCGTGCCGGAGAAGCAGGAAGAGGGTTTGCTGTAGTTGCATCTGAAGTAAAGTCTTTGGCTCAGGATTCACGTAAGTCAGCCGAAAACATAAATGAGATGATCACAACTCTCCAGCAAAAAGCAAAATCCGCTGAGGATGCAATGGCCCAGTCGGTTCAGGTGGTTCATGATGGCAGTTCAGCCCTTGCTGAGACCGTTACCTCATTTACTGACATTGCACAGGCAATTGGTGACATTCATCAACATATTACTGACGTTGCAGCTGCTTCAGAAGAGCAGGCGGCATCAGTAGAGGAAGTTACCGCTAGTATGCAGGAAGTGGCATTTCTCACCCATAAAACATCAGAAGAAGTCATCAACACATCTGTCGCCATAAAACAGACCTCTGCAGCCCTGGAACAGATCAGTGAAGTCGTAAATACGATTGTCGTCATCGGTGACGGAGTACATCAGGAAATATCCCGTTTTACCGTAGGGTAAGGTGAACAGGATGACTCACCGATTGATGGATACAAAACCGCAATCAAAACCACGAACGGTGACAAGACAGGAGATGCAGGTTATCGAATTTAATCTTGGGACAGACACATTTGCCATAGATATCCAAAATATTAAAGAAATCGTTGAATATACACGGATTCGACCTCTCCCTAACTCACCCCCCCCATATAAAGGGTATCATTGATCTTCGAGGAGAAATCACCACCATCATCGATCTGGCTCTCTTTATGAACCAGGCATCAAAGACATCAGAGGAGAAAAAACGCATTATTATTCTTGATATTATAGAAAAAAACCACAAGCTTGGGTTCCTTGTAGACGATGTACATTCAGTCCTTGCCATAGACCAGAACCTGGTTGATTATTCTGTTCACCAGGGGTATGATGACGCCGGGCATATCCAGGGAATAATTAAAAAGAGATATGATGAGGGGCAAAATTTTCATACAGATCTCATCATATGGCTGAATATAGAACAGATTCTGCTTGAGATATAAACAGGATATGCATGCAGACATATCAAAAAATCCCGGATGAGAGCCGATATCCCTCATGCATATCCAAGAACATTTCATCCCCATATCAAGCCAGACCTCCTCGGGCGACAAAACAGATCCTGTACGTCGATGATGAAGAGATCCTCCTTGAAGTTGGAAAACTGTTCATTGAACGATCCGGAGCATATCATGTCACAACCTGCAACAATCCTCTAAAAGCCCTTGAACTTCTCGCATACAATTCATTTGATGCAATCGTTTCAGATTATGAGATGCCTGATATGAATGGGATACAGCTCCTCAAACAGGTCAGACGAACAGGAAACCAGATCCCTTTCATCATTTTTACCGGCAGAGGGCGGGAAGAGGTTGTAATTGCTGCACTCAATGAAGGAGCTGATTTTTACATCCAGAAGGGAGGTGAAAACAGATCCCAGTTTGCTGAGCTCGTTCATAAAATTACCGTTTCAATCGAACGCCGGGAAGTCCTGCTTGCACTTCAGGAATCTGAAAAGAAACTCTCAAATATCCTTGCAGCCCTTCCATATGCCACCTTTGCCATTGATGCCGAACACCGGGTAATTGCCTGGAATAAGATGATGGAACAGATGACTGGTATTTGTGAATCTGATATGATTGGTAAAGGTGATTTCACTTATTCAATTGCCCTGACTGGAAAAGCTGAACCGGGTATTATTGATTTGATTCTGCACGACTACCCCGGAGTGGAGGATTTCTATGCTGAATTCAGACAGGAAGAGAATATTATAACCGCTGAGAGATTTCTGTCCCTTAGCTCAGGATATCGGCATGTCAGAATTCGTGCCGCTCCCATCTATTCCTCATTAAACCAGGTCATTGGGGCAATCGCGACAATTCGTGATATATCAGATAATTTCATGAATGAAGGTGAAGATAGAAAATCTTTTGAAATGTACAAACAGATAGCAAATATTTCTCCAGACTGGTCGTAATGGGAGAGTTCGGCCGGTGATGTGATGTATTGTTCACCATCAAGTCTTTCGGTAACCGGCTTTCTCCCTGAAGAATTTATTACCCATCCATATATCCATATGAAGAAGGCAGCAGACTCTGAAAAGTATATAACCACATAAGCAAATACCTATATGCTAACGTATGGAGATAGGTAACCAGTGTGAGGACTGTACAAAACTCTGCGAGATAGTTCCAAAGATGGCCGGAGTATTCAAAGCCCTTGGTGATCTGACCAGGCTGAAAATAATATATCTCCTCACCTGTGACACTACTGGAACCCTTGGAGTATCCGAGCTTGCATCCAGACTTGGCATCTCCCAACCTGCAGTATCCCA
>MVQZ01000347.1 GCA_002067565.1 Methanobacterium sp. PtaU1.Bin242
ATGCTGCTTGAGAGTATTTTGGATATGAAAATAACGGTCTCTATAGACTTATTTAAAACTCCGGAATTAAATGAACTGGAAAAAGATGAAAAAACCGAAACTTTAAAAACCACTCATAAAGAGCCAAAGGAACTGGTGAAACTTGGTTTTGGTATCATACCCACGTATAGAACGCCATTTGACGCTATCGCCAGGACAAAATTCAATCCTTCTCTGGAAAATGAAAACACCCTACTCACCAACTTGGAAAAAAATAGAAATATACAAATTCTCAAAAAGATGGCATTAAAAGTCAGAGACCTTTCAGATGTAACACAGAAAGAAGCAGTCTTTATACTGGAAAGTAAGCGAAATGTAGATTGTATTGAAGGGATACCTGCAGTACATACTTGGGAAATGTGTGAAATGGAAAATTGCATGGAATTTTTAAGTGTGGTTAAGGAAAGAAAGGGTTGTAACTGAAACTTTTAGAAAAAGTTTCATCAAAAAGTTATTTAATAGTTTATAAATGAAATAAATAAAGAAATAAGTGAAATAAAGAATAAACAAAGAGAAATAAAGAAATAAATGAAAAATATATAATTTTAATAGGATTTAATTTAAGGATTTAATTTAAGGCTTGTGACTTAATTGTCTATTTATCGGCCAGTATACCAAAAGTTTCCTCTGCTTCAGTTTCAGATGCAATTCCTACAGTAATTAAATCGGCAAAGTCCACTGTTTTTAGATAGTTGAATGCGTCTTCTGGAGTTAATATCCCCGCAGCCAGAGTTTTTTTGGCAATAACTGTCTTATCTAAATCTTTTATTAAATCACCGAGTTTAACCCGTTCTTTTGCCATGAAAACATCGCAGTCCATAAGATAACCAATTTTATTTACAGGAATCATGTAAATATCAAATTGATCACGAACAGGCGATTTTAAGAGCTTTTCAGTGGTCTGGAAGGGATAATGGGTCACCAATCCGCAAATGGAATTATCATCCCTTATTTGCTTAAGATATGTAGATATAAATTCCCAGTTATATTCATCGGTGATACCTGCATGAAGCAGCATGGCATCAGCATCTAATTGGGATAGAAGTTTTATATCTTCTTTTTCCTTTCCTGGCCGTACTGTACCTACAATATTTAGCCTGAACCCTTCTTCCATGGCCCAATTAACTGCATCAATTACAGGGGGGTAGGGTATCACTTGGATGCCCCTTACTCCCATATTGTAGGATTTTCTTATAATTTTAAGAATATTTTTTGGTTGATTGTAAAGATCCAGTTGATATAGTCTGGCCCGATGTCCAAACTGAGGTGCAGCAATAAAAGGAGAGGTTCCCAGTAAAGTTCTGGGAATTTTTTTAACTTTAATTTCAAAATTGCCTTTAAACATTCAAAACTCGCTGTTTATTTATTCAATTTTCCTGGCGACCACTGCAGTGCCGTAGGCTAATATCTCTTGCATGACCTCAGATATATCGTTTGAGTCATATCTGACGCTAATCACTGCATTAGCACCATATTCTCTGGCGTGGTCGGTCATTCTCTGCAGTGCTTCATCTCTGGTTTCTTCCATCATGCTCACATACTCTTTTATCTCCCCCCCGAACATGGACCGTATTCCTGCACCGATTTGTCCTCCAACACCTCTGCTTCGAACTGTTAGTCCGTAAACAAAACCTTTAGTTTCAGTTATTTCATATCCCGGCACGTAATTTGAACTGGCAATTATAAATTCATCTACCAAAACCATATTCTTAAACCTCCTAGAAACTCACCTATTTTTTTTGATATTATTAATAATATAGAACAATAAATTTAAAGTTATTCCCATTTAATTACATATATTACAAATGAGTTTAACGATTTAAGATTTTTAAATAAGGTGAGAATTATGGATGAGATGAAGGTACTTATCGCTGACCAGATAAATGAAAAAGGAATAAATGAGCTTAAAGACGTTGCAAAAGTAAATGTTCAAACTGATATTACTAATGAGGAGTTAATCAAAGTTATCGGAGACTTTGATGCTATTGTGGTTAGAAGCAGGACCAAAGTGACCCGTGAAGTAATAGAAGCAGCAGGTAAACTTAAAATTGTGGCCCGGGCTGGTGTGGGTGTGGACAATGTAGATGTAGATGCAGCCACCGAACGGGGAATCATGGTGGTTAATGCACCAGAATCAACTTCCATAACCGTGGCAGAACATACCATGGGTATAATCCTATCTTTAGCTCGTAAAATCTCCATTGCCGACAGATCAGTGAAGAATGGAAAATGGGAGAAAAGCAAATTCATGGGCACGGAGCTTGCAGGCAAAACCCTGGGTATTGTGGGAATGGGCCGAATCGGAAGCCAGGTAGCTACCCGATGTAAAGCATTTGCCATGGAAATAATGGTAAACGATCCCTACATAACAGAAGACGCCGCCTCAAAACTGGGAGCAACAGTGGTGGATAAAGAAACACTGCTTAAAAATGCAGATGTAATCACCATTCATGTTCCTCTCACCCCTGAAACCAGACACTCCATATCCAAAAAAGAATTTGACATAATGAAGGAAAATACGTTTATTGTAAACTGTGCTCGTGGCGGAATCATAAAAGAGGATGATCTTTATGATGCACTCTCTGAAGGTAAAATTGGTGGAGCTGGCCTTGATGTATTTGAAAAAGAACCTCCAAAAGATAGTCCTCTTTTAAATCTGGACAACATGGTGGTAACTCCACATATCGGTGCTTCTACCAGAGAAGCACAACGTGATGCTGCTATTATAGTTGCTAAGGAGATAAAAAGAGTTTTTAAATCCGAATCTCCTAAAAATGTTATTAATATGCCGGTACTGGATCCGGAATCATTCGGGATCATAAAGCCCTACTTCCAGTTAATGGAAAAACTCGGTAAATTCTTGATACAGACTGCTCAGGGAAATATAAGGGAGATTGATATAACTTATTGTGGAGAACTGGCAGAATTTCCCAAACAGGACATCTTAACCAGAATGGTGCTTCAGGAGGTTTTAAATCCCATACTCACCGAACCGGTGAATCTGGTTAATGCCAAGGCCGTTGCTGAAAATAGGGGTATAATAGTGATTGAAGGTAAAAGACATGATGCAAAAGGGCATGATAGTTTAATAAGGATTAAAATGAAATCAGAAGGTAATGAAATGAGTGTGGAGGGGGTTCTGGCCAAGGAACCTCAGATAGTAATGATCAACGATTATAAGGTGGATGTGGAAACCCATGGAACCATGCTTATTGCTACCTATGAAGATATACCTGGCATAATAGGGGCTATTGGCACTAAACTAGGAGAACATAATGTTAATATTGCTAAAATGCAAGTGGGTAGACAAAAACCTGGTGGAGAAGCGGTAATGGTTTTAAAAGTCGACCAACAAGTACCTAAAGGTGTTTTAGGCGAATTGAAAAAGTTAGATCATGTTTATGATGCTGTGACTGTGAATCTATAAACAATCGAGAAGAGTCAGATCATAATTTGTCTTACTTCATTTTTTTTTAAATAACTTCTTTTATTTTTTCATTAATCATGATGTGAATTAGAATGATTTTTTTAGCTTTAATAAATATTTGAATGGAATTTATTTCTTTGATAAACAGATTATTTCTCCAAATGGACTTTAATAACTCTACCGAACTTTGATTATGGTGTATGAACATAATCAAATAATTTTAAAGCTTACTTGTTCTCCAAAACTATTATAAGCAATTACACTACTTTCATCATATGGTTGTGAGATT